>JALCRY010000012.1 GCA_022652985.1 Eubacteriaceae bacterium
CCTCCTGCTGCTGCATATAGGCCGCCGTCACATCGCTCTGTATGATAAGGATCGTGTCTTTCCGCTCATCAAGGTAGTAATGCTGTATCTTTCTGCACATATATTCGTCGGGATGTCCGGTGTAATGGCCGCGCACGCTTATCTCGCAGTTGCCCTTCTGATCCAGTTCCGCTTCCACCGCGCTGATCGTGCTCAACTCCAGATAGCTTTCTCTGTCTTCGGCGTCGATCCAGTTATCGGCCGCGAACCGGCGTGTACTGTCGAAATCGTACAGTGCACCCGGTCTGCCGAAAACATCATGATACTTTCTCAGCAGCTTCGGATTCAGACTGAAGAATTCGATCCTGCTGACATCCGGATACAGCAAGGCCACATAATCATATTCTCTGTTGGTAACGATATCAAAGATCTCGGATTTCCGTTTTTCAGTCGTAATATCCAGAGAATAGAAAATTCCCACGATATCTTCCGTCTCGGGATCCTTCAGCATATTGACAAAAGTTCGCACCCACATGACAGCTCCGCTTTCGCTTGTCCGCTGGTAATCCAGATGCATGCTCTTGTTCCCCGCGGCGAAAGTCCACAGCAGCGCTTCGCGGCTGAAGAATTTTTTTGCCGTTTCCCGCTGTTCCGCCGTCGGGATGATCGACATGAGATTTTCGAACAGCTTGTCGGCAGTGTCCGCGTGGAGTACATTCCTAATGTATTCCGAAGTGCCGTGCTCCTCGCTGCATATGTTCTGCGATATATTGAGTTTGTATGAACAGAGCGCGTTAGGATTGGCTGAAAGCAGGCCCTGTATTGTTTTGTTGAACTCGCTCTCCGCAAGTTTCTGGGCAGTAATATCTTCGGCAACCGCGTAGGCTTTCAGCGGTGCGCCGTCGTTGTCAAATATCGTGGTAAAGGTGTAATGGAGATACGCCGCATACCCGTCGACTTCGCGCATCAGGAATGACCCCTCGACGATTTTTTCGCCGCTGTCTACACGCGCGAAGAATTCTCTGACACGCTGAATATCTTCTTTCTGAAACTGCGACAGCAGGGAATTCGGCACATTGCGGATAACGGCCGCAGGCACGCCAAAAAGCTTCCGCGCGTGTTCAGGCAGAATTATCATGTGCTTACGTATATCGTATTCGTAAACGCGCAGATTTGCACCTTCGGTGGCGGCGCGGTATTTTTCTTTCTCCTGCCGGAGCAGTTCTTCCAGATCGATATGCTTGGTCAGATCATCGATGAAAAAGGCATACGCCTGTTTGCCGAAAAAGCTCATCGGCACAGCTTTGACTCCGTATGTCCTGCCGCGTTCAGCATCGTTCCAAATAGTTTCCAGCGGCTGATCTCCGCATATCTCATGTACGACACAATTTTCGCAGGGCGAATCCTTGCGGCGTATATACTGATAGCAGGCCTGGCCGAGCTGAGGCGCTGAACTTTTATCCGCCATGGCGACGGAATTGGCATAAAGAAGATCATAAGAATCTTTTTCGATCACGTAGACTTTCTGGCTGGTATTATCAAGCAGAATATCCGGAGCGGCTGCCGCGGCCGAAGCATCCACAAAATTTCCCATAATGACCGGCCTGCCGCCGCAGGTGCCGAGCAGTTTGAAAAAGACATGCGTCCAGACGAAACCCCTGGTCTTATGATAAGTGCGGTAGAGCGCTTCCTGATCTCCGGCGTCTGATACCAGTCTGGCCAGTTTATCGGCAACTACCGGCATATCCGCAGGAGCCACAACAGCAGACGCATCTTTTCCATAGAGCGAAATATATTCCTCTTCCGTCAGTCCTGAAAAAGCAGGAACGTTTTCAGTATAGAGGACAGGCCGGCATACACCGTCCATTACTTCATAAATAACCACATATCCTGCAACGCTGCTGATCAGTGTTTTCAGCTGATCCAGTGTGTACTCCATACCATCACTCCCTAAATGCTGATGAGTTGAATTTTAGTAATTATACCACATAATCAGCATTATCTGTGCATATGCTCACAGAAAATTCCTATAATTGACGTTTTTCAATAATTTTTCTGTTCAGCTGCGCTGCGAGTTTTTTATAATATCTCCAGTAGAATATCCATATCATAAATGCGGCGGCGATCTCTGCGGCAATGATCAGCAGGCAGACACCCAGTCCGGCTGGTATTTAGCTGTACCTCTTCATGTGGTAATGCTTCCTGACATCGAAAATATTGACGACTGACCGGGCATGAACGGCGGTGCAGGCCGCGGTGACTGCGAGAAACAGCAGCTTCATGGACAGCGCGCCTCTCAGTGTCTCCCCGCCGAATATCATCATGACTGTAACCGCAAAATAGCTGCCGCCCGCCGCCGTCAGCAGATTGGCCGACTGTCTGCAGACCGCTCCGAGATCCCAGTTTCTGTTATGATCGGCAATATCCACACACCCCATCATTACTGCACGTGCGGCCAGTATTATCATGACTGCCACGATCACAGAAAATACCGCCGCCATCATGCCGGCGTCGAGATAATAAAAATAGTACTGCAGCCGCGTCAGAAAGATCAGGATTATCAGGAACGAGCAAACCGCTGAAACGACAGCCGCGATTATCAGCTTGCGCGCGGAGGCAAAGGCAGTCGAGTAACGCCTGACATGCTTCAGTCCCTCCAGGCAGCTCATGGCCGCATATACGAGCAGGCCGGCGCTGATGCTCGCGAACACGAAGCCCGCTTTCACCGTATCGTACAGGATTGAAGAAGCCGTAAAGCAGAAAAAGGCGATCATTACCAGCAGATAGACGACGCCCGCCGCCGCGGTCCCAAGTGCTGCGTCCTTCAGTCCTGTCAGATGATATTCACCCGCATCTTCATTCGCGGTCTCGGAATAATACCCCAGCTCGTCCGTCGAGTCCTCGTCGAAATCCCGGCTCACATAGCGTATGCGGACTTCTGACGCGAGCTGATATTTGAACGCGTAGTAACATTTGACCGCTGCCGCCGTGACGGCCGCCAGCGTCAGCGCAAAGACAGAAATCATGATTATCATCAGAACGTCCGGTGCAATGAGACTGACAACCTGTCCCGCATCCCCGTGTTTCGCCGCCAGATATCCGGCCATGCCGCCGGCGCCGCCGATCGCTCCCGCCGCAGCCGGATCCCGCCGGTTTTGATGCCTGATATACCAGCCTTTGCCGATGCGCGTCATTATTACCAGATATGCCGCCAGCGATACCGTAATGCATATTGCCGCAGTTATAAACAGTTCCTGTCCCCGCGTGATCGTCAGCTGTCCGTCAGCCCGCATGAGCATGCTGATGCCGAACGCGAAAGCCATAAGCAGCAGGAACAGCCCCGCGCAGTTCAGAAGGAAAAACAGCAGTATCCCCGATTTTATATCATCATCTCTGCGCTTCCGGAATAGATACTGCGACAGGCCGAAGCAGATGACAGCCGCCGCAAACACGATGTTGACGGCCGCCCGTCCCTGCACTGTGCCGATACCGTCCCCGTTCATGGATCCGGCCGCCAGATTTATCACCAGCATAAAAAATGCCGTTATGTACATGTCGACGGCAAATGTTTTCCATGTCGGTTCCAGCATAAGCGAGGAACTTATGTATCCTGATATATTGTCTTTTGTGAAACGCCGATCCCTGTTGCTCATTATTATCTTCTCTCTGTTTTGCAGATATCTTACCTGATCATTATATACCTGCCGGCGGCGCATTGTCGGAGATACTGCAACAAAATGACAGGCAGACGGCATAAAATGCAGCTCGGCGAAATGCAGCAGTCCGGATGATCATGTGCTATAATCATTTGCAGGAGGCACTTTTATGAAATTATTTCCCGGAGATCATCACCCCGCATCGGGGGCAAAGAATTTTCTGCGTTACGTAGGGCCGGGACTTCTGGTCACGGTGGGTTTTATTGACCCCGGCAACTGGGCGTCCAACATGGCCGCAGGTTCGGTATACGGATACCGCCTGCTCTGGATGGTGACGCTTTCCACGTTCATGCTGATCGTACTGCAGCACAACGCCGCGCATCTCGGGATCGTGACCGGCCGATGTCTGTCAGAATCCGTGACAGAATATATCAAAAATCCGTTTCTGAAAAGGCTGATACTTTATACTGCAGTAATGGCGTCGGTCTCCACTGCGATGGCAGAGATCCTCGGCGGCGGCATTGCGCTGCAGATGCTTTTCCACATTCCGATCCGCCTGGGCGCGCTGCTGACCGCTGCGCTGGTCGTGTTTTTCCAGTTTACCAACGCCTACAAAAAAATCGAAAAGGTCATCATCGGGTTCGTTTCCCTGATCGGGATCTCGTTTCTGATAGAAGTAATGACGGCTGACGTCAGCTGGGGCAGCTCCCTGCAAGGATGGGTAGTCCCGGCTTTTCCGCAGGGGTCGATGCTCGTGATCATGAGCGTGCTCGGCGCGGTAGTAATGCCGCACAACCTGTTCCTGCATTCCGAGGTCATACAGAGCCGCCAGTGGAATCTGGAAAATGAGGAAATCATACAGAAGCAGCTGAAGTACGAATTTGCCGACACTCTGTTTTCGATGATCGCCGGATGGGCGATCAACAGCGCGATGATAATCATTGCCGCAGCTGTATTTTTCAGGCACGGCAAAGTCGTCAGCGACCTCGCGCAGGCCGGCGCGGTGCTGTCGCCTCTTATGGGAAACGCCTCCTCCGTCATCTTCGCTATAGCCCTTCTGTTCGCGGGAATATCATCGAGCATTACTGCCGGCATGGCGGGAGGCAGCATTTTCGCCGGCATCTTCGGCGAGCCTTACGACATACACGACAGTCACTCAAAATGGGGAGTGCTCATCACTATGATCCCCGCCGTCGTGATTATCATGTTCGTGTCATCGCCGTTTCAGGGGCTCATCTACTCGCAGATGCTGCTGAGCATCCAGCTGCCGATCACCGTTTTCGCCCAGATATATCTGACTTCCTCGAAAAAAGTCATGGGCAAATACGCGAACTCCACCAAGGACAAAATACTGCTCTGGGTAATAGCGGCGACTGTAACGGCGCTGAATGTCATGCTGCTGATCTCCAATTTTAGCTGATTTTGTCTGATCAGATTTGCTCTGGTCAGCTTCGGTCCGGCTGTCCGGCACTTTGCAGTCTGCGGATTTTTTCCGCATATCCGCCGCGTTCAAATTCTTCCTGCGGGAATTTGTATTTTGAATCAGGCCCAGCCAGAAGGCCGTATCCTATCTTGCGCATGAACACCGCTATGAATAAGCCCTGGTAGATCAGGCCGAACAGGACGTCGGTCCATCCCAGCAGCCCGCTGGAAATTGTGTAGTAAAACCAGAATATACCGAGCGGGACATGACCGAAAAAGACTGCGCAGAATCCCGGCGAATATATTTTGTTGCCTATTTTTCGCGGAGTCAGTATTCCGTGCATGATGAGCTGCGACATCCCGAACAGTATCGGCATGAAGCCCAGCCACAAGACATCAGGGAAAAATACCGGCAGCAGATATGCGGTGTATGCCGCTACAACATTGATCACCATCGCGTTGTTCTGATTCAGCGGGCAGCAGTCAGCCGCGCCTTCTCTGCTCGGCTGCATCGCCAGATTGGTGATCGCCGGCTCGCCGCCCGGAAAGCGGTATTCCTCCAACTGGTGCCAGAAGATAACAAAGAAATTCATCAGCGCTATTTTCTGCAGCACCTCAGTCGAACTCCAGTTAAAAATTAGATAAATAAGTGTAACTGCCATTGGTATCGTACCTATGTCGTACCAGTGACCGCGTAAAAATCTCATGGTCTTTCCCTCCTTTTTTATTACACACTATGTATAATATCTGCTATAATGAATTATAGCCGGGCAGCCGGGAAAGGCAACTCATAAATCCGCTTATTACACAGAACTGCCGGATGTGTCTGAATAAATCGGCCGTTGCGGCGGCGGAACGCAGGAGGAGGAACGCGGCATGACAGATCAGAGAATGATCAAAACACAACACAAACTGTATCACGCGCTGGGGACATTACTGCAGCAAAAATCTTTCGAGTCGGTCACCGTCAGCGAGCTCGTCGACGCCGCGGGAGTCACGCGGAAAACATTCTACAATCACTATCAGGATAAGATCGATCTGGTCCAGGAATACCAGGCGGCGCTCACGCTCGACATACAAAAAATACAAAGCAGGCACCGGCATTTCGACCGCGACTACTTTGTAGAGATATTTTCGTATCTGGACAAACAGGATATTCTTCTGACTTCGCTGCTCTCATACAACGGTTCCCTGGAACTGCAGGGCATCATCAAAGAGACTATGTATCGTTACTGCAGTAATGCACTGTCCGCAGCTGTCCGGCAGCCCGACGTTCTGGAATACCGGTCCGTGGTCACGGCCAATGCCATCTTCGGCGTGGTCCAGCACTGGCTTGCGACCGGCAGGAAGTCAACACCCGAGGAACTGGCCGGGATCATGACCTGCCTGAATTTTTCTTTATCGGATGACGAATAACGGTCCGCCATTTTGCAGGCGGCACTCTGCGTGCGTCCGACATATAGATTTCATGATGCAGACGCGTTCTGCTCAGATCGTTTTCATAACCGTTCGCGGCGATAAAATCATCCATCAGGGCGATGCTTTCCGGTTCGCTGTCAAACGGTCCGGCATGCATGATCTGAACGCACAGTCCTTCGTCAACTGTCAGGAATTCCGCGGAAGAGCAGTTGATCTTTTTCTTCTTTTCCGCTGTTTCCACCGCCCAGGCAAAATCTTTTTCAGTCACAAAGTCCGGCAGCCGCAGCACCGATATCCAGTTGAACGCGGATTTGTCCATCTGAACCGCACCTTCATCATCTGACCACCAGAATCCTTCGAGCGGCGGAACGACATATTGAAAGAATCCGTCTATTTTGTAGTCGCTCTTGTAGCTCATCTTTAAGGTATAAGCGACAGAATAGAGGACGCCGATCGCCTGCTGGTAATCTCCGCCTTCGACATTCGGATCACCTTTGCCGCGCACGGCGATATAGCTGGCCTCCGGCACATCGACTATCTGCGGTTTGTTTTTCGGCATGTAAAATTCTTTGTATTCTTTCTTGAAATCAAATGCCATCACTGTTCCCTCCGGCACCTGCCAATTCCTTCAGTGTATCGCCGGCGATTCTGTATGTGGTCCAGTCCGACATCTGCTCGGCGCCCAGCGACAGATAAAATGCGATGCTGGATTTGTTCCAGTCCAGGCACCACCATTCCAGGCGGCCGCATTTGCGTTCCACGGCGATCTCCGCCAGTTTCTGCAGCATTCTCCTGCCGTAACCTTTTCCCCTGTACTCAGGCATGATGTACAGATCTTCCAGATAGATCCCGGCTCTCCCCAGGAAAGTGGAGAAGTTATGAAAGAACAGAGCGAACCCGATCTCTCTGCCGTCAGCGCACGCGAAGATCACTTCCGCTTTTTTCTTGTCGAAAATCCATTCTGCCAGTTCCGCCTCATCTGCCACGACTTCATCCAGCATTTTCTCATATTCCGCCAGGCCTTTAATAAACTGCAGAATCAGAGGGACATCTTCCCGTTCCGCGTATCTGATTTCTAAATTGTTTTCCATATTTCACTCCTGTATTATTGATCCAGTCATATTGTATTTATTATGTCATGTTTTATTGATTCAGCCGCCTCGTTGATTTAAAGCTTTGTATCGTCTATTGCCGATGTACTTTTCAGATCTTTCTGCATGAATATGGCGGCTGCGGACGGATTGTCGTTATACTTTTCGATGCGGTAAAATCCCGCCTGCTCATACATTTTTATCGCTGTATCCATGAAAGGAAATGTATCCAGCCTGATATGCCTGTAACCGGCCTGTCCGGCGTCGGCAATGAGCTGTTCCATCAGTTTCCGGCCGATATTCCTGCCTCTGTATCCGGGTCTCACGTAAAGACGCTTGAGCTCGCAGAAACCGCCGCCGTTGTTTGTCAGAGCGCCGCAGCCTGCCGGGCAATCGTCTATTACTGCCAGATATAGCCGTCCTCCCGGCAGACCATATTTAGCCTGCAGATCCGCGACTTCTTCATCGTAATGCTGCGACTGAAGGCATTCCTTCACATCATCACCGTGCGCCAGCAGCGACGCCGCATATTCATTGAACAGCTCCAGGACATCGTCCCGGCGTTCATATCCCATTATGATACGCATCTCGTTATCCATTGGCCGCCTCCTCGTTTTTCAGCATAGCACATTTTCAGAACGGACAAAAGCGGTTCATTGCCGGCCTGATCATTCAGAGTCGGTTTCAATGCAGAAGCTGACGCTGCCGCATTCCGTGCATGTAAGTTTCCTGGTTTTTCTCGTGTGCCTGGCAAAGAAAAATTCTTTCAGTCCCGGCTTGAATAACTTGTGGCAGACAGGGCAGATGTAAGAAACGCTTTTGTAGTAATACCGCACAAGCACCGCCGCCAGCACGGCCACGATCGGCAGCACTATCAGGAAAGGGATCCAGACGCCTTTGATTATCCCGTACAGCAAGGTGCTGATTTCCAGGATGTCCATAAACACGCCTACTACTACCATCGTAACGTGAGCCTTATGCATTTTCTTATTGTTATCCATATTTGACGCTATGTCATCGATGTTTTCCAGTGAGAAATCTTCGATCGAGCCGATCTCAGCCAGCAGCTTTTTAATGCGCTCTTCCTGATCCTGCTTCTCCCGGATCTCCGACTTCAGGACTCTCACCTGCTCGGTCAGGAATGTTTCAATGACATCCCGGGAATTCGGCTCCATGTTGATCCTTCTGATCGTATCGAGGGACAGCCCCAGATTTCTGAGTGTGCATATCAGACGCATCTTGCGGAGATCTTCTTCTGAATAGATCCTGCGGCCGCCTTCCGACAATTCGCTCGGATTGATTATATCCTGTGTATCGTAATACTGCACCGTTCTCACTGTGACCCCGCACAGCCTGGCTATTTCTCCTGTTGTGTATTGTGACATAGCTTCCACCTCCTTGGGATTATCCTACTTCATGACGCGGCGTCACGAGCAAGGGGTAACGTAAGGGGATTTTTCAAATTATCTTTCTGTCATCATAGCACATGTGCGGATATTTAAAAACCCGGACGGATCGACAGAAGAAGAGTCTTGGCCACAGCCCGAACAGGTACGCGCTCAATTGCGCAAAAGTGCTGTTTTCACAATGTCGATCGTATGCTCTATTTTGTTTGTATGCATTATTTCGCTTGTATGCTCTATTTCGCGTTTAGATGAGGTCTGCAGTACCGATATCCGGCCTATAGGATATACAACTTCATTGTTCATGACCATTTTGTATGCCCTATTTTGAGTTTAGATGAGGTCTGCAGTACCGATATCCGGCCAATAGGATATACAGCTTCATTGATCATATCCATTTTGTATGCCCTATTTTGAGTTTAGATGAGGTCTGCAGTAACGATATCCGGTCAATAGCGCATACAACTTGATTCTGGTTCTTCCGGTCACCGCGCCGCACTAACGAAAAACCCGGACGAATTTACCATTCGCCCGGGCCCGTTATTTCATTAGGAAATATTATTCATCTTCTTTTCTTCTGAAGAATACTGCCGCTATGACACCTGCAGCTCCTAAGAGCGCGATGAGTGTCCACAGTCCGACATTGAATTCGTCACCTGTCTGAGCCGAACTCGGAGTTGTCGATTTAGTCGGTGTTTTTCCCGACGGCTTCGAAGGCGTCTTCGGCGTCTTGCTTCCTGCCGGCGAGTAACGGTTGATGATATTTGCGTTTCCGGAAGTACTGTTTGACGCCAGCAGGACCGCAGTTCCATTACCGTCAACACCGTATCCCGAATACTTATCCGTATCCTGAGGTACTGTTACTACTTTCGTTCCGGCAGCATTTGTTTCCGCAACATAATATGTTCCGTAATCGAGATTCGTAAATGTCGTCGAGGCACTTGCGCCCTTCGAGACCGTGATTGCCTGTGGCGAGCCCGCAGCAGTTGTGCAGGCCGCATCTCTGAAGAGTGTCACATAGAAAGTACCGCTGACATTCGCAACTGCTCCTGCCTGTGTCAAAACGCTCTTCGTCACAGTAATGCTTCCTTTTCCTGATGAAGGCGGAGTGATCGGGACAGTCGGAGTAACCGGCGTCTCAGTATCAACTACTTTCCCCAGATTCAATACCGATTGTGCAGTAACATCTGTATTTTTATCAGTAAGGTTTGCTTTGAAAGACGTAGTATTGAGATCATATCCCGCAGGAGCTTTCGTTTCTTTTATTACATAGTTTCCATATGCTACATCGGAGAACGAAACTGTTCCTTCTTTTGTAGACATTGCCGTAATGTTTTGCCCGTTTTTCTGTACAGGTGTTATGCCATTCGCGTTATACAATGTAAAGACTGCACCCGCGAGTAATGTCCCCGAAGTATTTGTCTTTGTCAGTGTGATCGTGCCCATCTTCGGCGCATCACGCATTACGACTTCATTGAGGCCCTGTACGTTACCGCCGATGACGACTTTACCTTCACTGTTGATGCTGAACGTTATGCTCTCAGCAACCTTGTAGCCGTCCGGTGCTGTTGTCTCCACCATCGTGTATGTCTGTCCGTATTTGAGTCCGCTGATCGTATGTGCCGTTGTCTCCGAGGTCCAGCTTCCGACAACATCTTGTCCGGATGCATCGCTGCCCTTTACCACCTTGAGCTGCGCTCCAGGAAGCTCATCCGTACCGTTGATCGCTTTCTTGCTGAACGTGACACTGGCTGTCGGCTGCAGTGCATCCCGCATCACGACCGTATTGTCAGTTTCAACTGTATTGCCGATGACGACTTTACCTTCATTATTGATGCTGAACGTTATACTCTCAGCAACCTTGTAGCCGTCCGGTGCTGTTGTCTCTACCATCGTGTATGTCTGTCCGTATTTGAGTCCGCTGATCGTATGTGCCGTTTCCCCCGAAGTCCAGCTTCCGACAACATCTTGTCCGGATGCATCGCTGCCCTTTACCACCTTGAGCTGCGCTCCAGTAAGTTCATCCGTGCCGTTGACCGCTTTCTTGCTGAACGTGACACTGGCTGTCGGCTGCAGTGCATCCCGCATCACGACCGTATTGTCAGTTTCAACTGTATTGCCGATGACGACTTTGCCTTCATTGTTGATGCTGAACGTTATGCTCTCAGCAACCTTGTAGCCGTCCGGTGCTGTTGTCTCCACCATCGTGTATGTCTGTCCGTATTTGAGTCCGCTGATCGTATGTGCCGTTTCCCCCGAAATCCAGCTTCCGACAACATCTTGTCCGGATGCATCGCTGCCCTTTACCACCTTGAGGTACGCCCCAGGAAGTTCATCCGTGCCGTTGACCGCTTTCTTGCTGAATGTTACCGGCTGTACACTTGTAAACGAGTTCGAGAATTTCGGAACTGATGTATTATTGTCAAGTTTCGTACCATCTGCTTTCGTATACGTTGTGACCGCGCTTAATGTCCCGTCATTGTCTCTGCTGACAACAACTTTCGCAATATAGGTACTGCTGTCATACGCCATTCCCGCCTGAAGTGTCTCCGGCATAGCCTCAGCAATCTTATAATAATATGTTCCGGTATCACTGTATGTTATCTTGCTGAATTCAATATTCCCGCTGGCGTCATTTTTCGCTGTGTAAACTTTTGGATCCGTAAGAGCCTTTCCGGCTGCATCAGCCACCTGCGTGGCAGTAAAATCGAATTGATTGGCTGCAAGCACAGACCCGGAAAGAGTTTTTTGCGCTTTAATAACTGCATCAGTTTTTTTGGTTTTGACCGTGTTGCCGCCTACTGTATTGGAAACAGTCGTACCGACAGGAACGTTTGAAAAATCGGTTACGATGGTAACTACCTGTTTTGTGCTCTCGGGTATTTCTTTACTGTTTGTGATATTTACAGTATTTGTTGTTTTATCATATGACAAGTCGAAATAATCAGATCCATAGGATGTTACATATTTCACATTGCTGTCCAGTTTATCCTGCAGATTGATCTCTCCGGCTTTAAATGCATTATCGTTATCAAAGGTTATTGTATAAGTGACCTGCTGATCATCGGGATCATCTGTAATAAAAGTTTTATCGACTTTTTTATATCCGACCGCCGCTCCTGCACCACTTTCAGGTATAAGCTTGAAAGTGGATTCTTCCACATCCCCATTATCATAATTGATAGTGGCCGTGTTGCTGAACTTTACATTTGTTCCGCTGACCACTTTCGCCTGGTAATAAATTCTGTAGTAATGTGTACCGTCCATATCGCCGAAATCAAACTGTATGTTTTTACCCTGTGATTTGGTGTACTTTGCGACCTCATCCTGTGGCAAAACACTGTTTGTCCCGTCCGGATTTTCCTTTTTTATTACTATAGATCCATCCACGAACTGCAGTTCATCAGGCAGAGTATCCTTCACTACGACATTTGCCATGGCTGCAAGCTTCGGATCGACATCCACTGCGAATCTTATTACTGCACCGGAGCTGTAAACTCCGGTGACAGCAGTATCCTGATTATAATTTGTACCGTCATAGCCCCACTTAACTATTGCGCGTGTTTCGGTCCCTGAAGTGCCGCCGCTTGGTGCCGGGCTGACAGAAATATCAACCGTCTTATCTCCGGCACTCACTGTCCCTGTCTGTTTTGTTGTTGACGTATTAGTTGCATAAGCATTGATAGAAAAATATCCTGTCAGTGCTGTCGAAGCTGAATCACCGAAAACGAGCTGATATTGCCCGTTCCCCAGATCATTGCATGCGCTGAAGTGCAGTTTGCTGTAGGCAATAGACACATTTTTCAGCACAGACGGAACGGTAATAGTCAGAGTATCGCCCTTCTGAACTTTGCCGTAATCAACATCATACTTAACATTAAATGATGCATACTGTCCGTCAGCATAATCTGTAGTTTCAGTAGTTAAAGAAGTAACGGTTATTCCGCTGCTGTCTGCATAAGCATTTTGCATAAATGCTATGCTCGGTGTAAATGCAATTACTATTGCTATTGACAACAGCATGGCAAGTACACGTTTCACATATGATTGTCTGCTTTCCATATTTGATCCTCCCATCAAATACCATTCTGCAGCTGTAATAATGCTGCAGAAGTTCACAAAATACGGGCAAACAAAAATTGCCCCTATTATTAAAGGCAACTGGCAGTCTAAGGCATAATATTTTCTCCGTCTATTAGACCCTATAGCTTTGCGTCACAGAATCACTTCTGCTTTGCTATTTACTACAGTTTTCAGCATATCACTTCATTTTTTGTTGTCAATAAATTCTGAGTGTATTCTCATAATTTTATACTTCAATTATAATATTTCGGCGATTTACACAAAAATAGCTGTGCGATAATCGGTCGAGCAGCCGCTGTACAACAATGCTCCCGAGCCGCTGTTATTGACTCCGGATGCAAATTCCCCCATATTACTGCAATAATATCTGATATCAGCCTACTCCACCTGGTTCAGCACATGCTGAATAGTGCTGTACATCATCTCGGCTTCGATAGGTTTTGATAGATGCGCGTTCATCCCCGCAGCCCGGCTTTTCTCAACATCTTCATCAAAAGCATTAGCCGTCAGAGCAATGATCGGTATCGTTTCCGCATCCGGACGATCCCAGTGTCTGATGTTGATCGTTGTCTGCAGGCCGTCCATCATCGGCATCCTTATATCCATAAGGATCACGTCAAACGTACCCTGCGGGCTCTGAACAAATTTCTCCAGCGCCTTCTGCCCGTTTGACACCCGCTCTACTGTGCAATGCTTATTCTCCAGAAGTGTTTTGGCAATTTCTGCATTTATATCATTGTCTTCCGCCAGCAGTACATTTATGCCGGTCAGATCGAACTGATTTTTCTTGCTTTCCGGATTGTTTTCTTTACCCAGAGCCCTTTCAAATGCAGATACCAGAGCAGGGCGGAGCAACGGCTTGGAAATCATCATATTGGCGCCGGCAACACGTGCATCAGCCTCGATCGACTGCCAGTCATATGCGGAAATAATAATAATTGTGACATCCGGCCCGACGATTTTGCGGATCTTCCTCGTAGTTTCTATGCCGTTCATATCCGGCATCTTCCAGTCGATCAGGATAAAATCATAATATTCCCGCTCGCCCGCTTTTTCACGCACAAGCTCAACAGCTTCATGTCCGGAGGTGACCCATTCTCCGATCATGCCGATCTCCCTGAGAATATCCTGTGTCTGCTCACATGTCAGCAGATCATCATCCACAATAAGCGTTTTGAGATTCTGGAAATCCATGGAAAGTTTCAGGGCATCCTTTATATCCGGATCCACCGTCAGCGGCACATCGATCGTAAATTCGCTCCCGATTCCGACAATACTGCGTACCGAGATGCTGCCTTCCATCAAATTCACCAGATTCCTGGTGATAGCAAGTCCCAGACCGGTCCCGCCGAATACAGTAGTAGTAGAAGTATCGATCTGTTCAAAAGCATCAAATATCTTCTCCAGATCCGCTTCTGCCATTCCGCACCCGGTATCATTAATGACAAATCTGACGTTCTCAATATTGGATTCTTTATTGACAAGACTGACGTTCAGTGAGATCCTCCCTTTTTCCGTAAACTTCACCGCATTCCCCAGTACATTTACCAGTATCTGCTGCAGCTTCATTTCATCGCCGATATAGTTATCGCGTATTTCACCGGAAACCGTACATTCATAATCAATACCTTTTGAACGTATCTGCGGATAGATGATATTATTTACGCCGGAAATAAATTCCGAAAACGAGAATCCGTCACTTTTCAGCAGCATTTTGCCGCTTTCGATCCGCGACATATCCAGGATATCATTGATCAATGAAAGCAGATACCTGGCGGAAAGACCGATCTTGGCGATGCAATCAGTTATTTTTTCCTGGTTCCCCATAGACTGCGCTGCAATAGTATCCATACCGATTATCGCATTTAACGGCGTGCGTATCTCATGACTCATGCGGGAAAGGAAATTCGATTTTGCTATACTGGCTTGTTTGGCCGCAATAAGCGCTGTCTCCAGACGCTCACGGCTTTCGCGTTCCTGCTCAAAGATTTCCGTTACATCTGACAGCAGAAATACGATGACATCTTTATGACTGTCCAGGTAAAAAATATCATTTTTCATGCATATATGCGGATGCCCCGGGAGCCTGTCCGAAGTCTGTTTTCTGTGATTATATACCGTGTAGTAATGTTCCTTTGCCAGCGCCGATCTGATCGTCTCCAGATCCAGATCACTCAGGTATTCATCCACATCATCATCCGCAACATACTGACCCGCCGCCTTTTTCAAGGCAGTTTCGTACTGCATTCCGTTTAAGGCAGGAAGATAGCTGTCTGTGCCGGAAATTACGGTGAAAGATCCTGACTGAATATCAAGACAGGAAACACAAGCATAGTTTTTCCCCAGGATTTCGCTGTTTACCAGTTCTCTGACGATCTCATTATTTATATCCTTGGTATAGTAAAAAGCAATAAGATGCCCGCTGCCCGGATCCGTGAGGACCTCGGCAGTAGTCGATACCCAGTGGATAACATCTCTTACATATCTTCTGTAATGTATTTCCTGGCTGTAATACCCTTCTTTAGCCCCTTCACGCATGGCCCTGCCGCTGCAGGTGGTAATGAACAGCTTTTTGTCCTCCTGATCGGGGATCCGTGCGGCGGCCTTAAGCAGTATTTCCCTGGATTTCGGGTTCGCGGCGGCCAGGGACGGATATAGTTCGATCGCTTCATTTAATTCTTTTTTACTTATGATGGTCTCAAGCATGGCATCATCATAAGTCTGTATTTCCATTTCCGAAGGTCTAGTCAAATCGAAGGAAAACGATTCAAAAACTCCGTTTTCCATACTTTTCAAACGCATACGTTCTTTGCTGAAACGTTCTTCGGCATGAATTTTTTCCGTTACATCAATAGAATGGCCCTGCGCCCGTATGACATTCCCGCTGTCATCCCGCACCGCCTTCATGCTGATTTTTTCCCAGATGAATTTATCGTTATATAAAAAGCGTACAATACATTCCGCCTTGTCCGCATTATTACCAATGGCCGCAATCATATTACGGTAAGCCTTGGCATCTTCTTCCGGCGCCTGAACATATTCCAGAAAATCCTCCGGATAATTCTCCCACACCTTAGGCAGCTGAGAGAACCGCTTGTTCAGGATAAGATTTTCGCAGCGCGCCCTGCCCGGATAATATGTGAAAAACTGCAGGTCCGTGTTGCGGATAGACTCTTCCAGTCTTTCCTCGACTGCCTTTTCATTATCCAGATTATCATATGATGCATAGTAATAACTGATGCCGTCAAGATCATATGCGTAACGCAAATGGATATTGATCCAGTGAAGCATGCCGTCATCACCCGCAATACGATAATCTGTATTGCCAATAATGTCTGCGTTATCCCTGATCCTGTTATATTCATCTATGACCGACTGGCGGTCAGGCTGATAAATATATTTCAGCACATCGATCCCCATATATTTTTTTACATCGTCGCCTGCCTTATGATGCACCTCTAAAAAACCATCATTGGCAAAATCAAGATAAAATGCTCCCCGGTCCTCGTGCACGATTGCCACTCCGCAGGGGATCCGGCCGATCAGTCGAAAATAATCTTCCGCATCTTTCGCACGCTCTTCCAGCATTACTTCCTTTGAAATGTCCCGGCTGATCCCATACAGCCCGATGACATCACCATTGGCATCATGAAGCGCGCGCTTGTGAGTTTTGACCCAGCGCTGTTCTCCGTTGACATCCGGCCGTCTTTCCATGATGTTTAAAATCGGCTCACCGGTTTCCAAAACCTTTCTGTCATCGTTACGGTATTTTTCAGCGATTTCCTGCGGAAACATCTCAAAATCAGTTTTCCCCGCCAGCTCCGACGCATCATTAAGATTCGCCAGCCGTGCGAACTTATCTGATCCACCATGATATATCATGGCCGTATCTTTGACGAACATATAATCGTCACTGCTTCGCATCATTTCACAAAGCGTTTCACTTACCAGTCTCCCCATCCCTGAATTCCTTTCCCTGCAACTCCGATCAGATACAATACCATATCGTGCCCATCCGCCTAACATATTTCTGCGCCGCACAAAAAACAATATCAGCATTCTCGACAGATTTGCTCAAAGCAACCGTGACGATTTTCCTGGCTATACTGATTCTATCTCTGCTGATTGTATCTATTATGAAACATGATACATATATTATAGTTAGTTTTCTGAATGTTATCAATCTTTTGTTGATAGTGGTTGAATCATATTCTTATTCCGTGAAAAAAATATATCAGAATAGTCAAAGCCGGCAAAATCAAATAAAAAGCCTCCAATCGGAAGCTTTTTACCTGATAAGGCTATTATCCTGCTATGATATTTTCAGTTTTCATCTTTTCTATTTCTTTTTCGGAATATCCCGCCAGTTCACGAAGAATACTGTCATTATCCTGTCCTATTGTCGGAGCCGCTTTCGAAATATTATCGTCTTCCCCTTTTACTTTGATTGGACTTCCGGGCATTACGATATCGTCATTCGCGCCCGGGTCAAATACTGTCCACAGCATATTTCTTTTTTTGATCTGCTCCATCTCTGTACATTCTGCAATATTGCGAATCCTGCCAAACGGAATTTCTGCCCCGTTAAAGCTTTCCTCCAGTTCGTCCAGTGTTTTATTTGAACTCCAGTTTTCAATGATATCTTTTAAATCTCCAATATAATGTTTGCTTCGCGCTTTCATAGTCGCGTACCGGGGATCCGTTTTCAGATCTTCTCTGCCCATAACATCGCATAAGCTCTGCCAGAATTTTTCCGTGCCGCATCCTACTACGAACATTCCGTCTTTTGCATGGAATGAATCCCATGGCGGTGAATTCAATCCAGCATTGCCATGACGTATCGGTACTTCTCCTGTCATAGTATATATCATGACATTATGCTCCATGACCGAAAACATTGTATCCAGCATTGAAACATCAATACGGTGTCCTTCATTTGTTCTTTCTCTGTCAAACAAGGCCATCATTATTCCCAGTGCAAGATACGTGCCGCTGTAACTGTCTGCAATCGATGGCCCAACTTTGATAGGGTCCAGATCTTCATATCCGCAAAGACTCATCATTCCGCTTTCAGCCTGCGCCACAATATCATAACATGCCCTTTCTGCCATCGGGCCTTTTAAGCCAAAACCGGAAACCGACGCATATATTATCCTGCTGTTGATCTCTTTTATCTTTTCATATGAAAAGCCCAGTCTGGCAAAAGTTCCCACTTTAAAATTTTCTACAAGTACATCCGATTCTTTTATCAGCCGCCGCAGAATTTCTTTTCCCTCTTCAGTTTTCAAATCAACGGCAAGGCCCTTTTTGTTTCTATTAATATAGGCAAAATAACCACTGTATCCATTTTTAAATGGTGCCCATAATCTGGATTGTTCTCCCTGAATTGATTCAACTTTTATTACTTCCGCACCATGATCTGCTAAATGCATCGAGCAGAAAGGTCCGCTGTATGCCTGTGTAACGTCCAGGACTCTTATGCCTTCCAGCAATTTCTTCATATTTATGCTCCTTTTATCTGATTTGATTATTTATTACTGATGCAGTCATTTTTGTTTTTCTTTGACCAGTAATAATATGCCGGCAGTCCCGTTGCCACAACTATTCCTGCTGCTACGATCCCTGGAATTGCAGCCCATTGCAGTGTTCCCCAGATCATCCAGCCAAATACCGTGCAGGCAAGCAGTGTCATCAACGGCCAGGCAGGACATTTAAACGATGGAAAGTAATCAGGTCTCTTCCTGCATTTGAAAATTGTCAAGCATACCATAAGGTTAAGAGCCTGTGATACAAGAGTAAAATATCCCAGCAGAGAGGCAATATCTGTTGCAAATACATATAATATGCTGAGAGCAACTTGTATGGCGATTGAGGCATCAGGTGTTTCAAATTTTTTATTGTAATGTCCAAATATTTTAAAGAACAAACCATCTCTGGACATTATGTACTCAAGCCTAGGCTGAAACATGATGCAGGCACTTAATGAACCCAGAATAACTATTACCGCCGCGATACCTATGAAAGTCGGTGCGATCCCATGTAAAAACGGGATTGTCATAACAGCATCAGTTATCGGCGTGTCAGTACTGATAATCTTTTCATATGGCAGCTGTCCCAGCACAACCACTGCTACAAGTGTGTAAAGTGTCATTACAAAGAGTGCTGTTCCTATCAATGACCGCGGTAATGTTTTTTCCGGATTTTTAAATTCACCCGACATGTAACATATACCGCTCATCCCGTAATACGCCCATGTTGTCGCCGATACGCCTGCAAATAAGCTGGCTGCAATTGGCGCAGACGCTGAGCTGACCGTGCTGGTGTAATTACCGCCGCTGAAATAAAACATACCAATACCGATAATGAAGACAAACGGCACTATCTTGGCAAATGTTATTATTACCTGAAATGCCGCACCGCCTTCTACACTTCTGTAATGAATAAAGCCGAACAGCAGCAATAAACACGCAGCCAGTATTTTCCCCGCCAGCACACCTTTGAATACCGGGAAGAAAATACCTATATATGTCACTGATGCCATTGCGAGTATGGCATTTGCCGGTGTCTCCAATGCAAAGAATTCAACCCATCCATATAGAAATGCTAAAGGTTTATATCCTGCTTTGCTGAAATATACATACGCAAAACCGTCCTGGGGATATGCGGTAGAAAGTTCGGCAAATATCAGCATCTGCGGTATTGCAATGATGCCGCCTACCAGCCATGCAATAATGGCCATTTGTGAACTTCCCGCAGCTTTGGCTACTGTACCGCAGTTAATAAAGATTCCCGATCCGATAGTTGTGCCTATACCCAATGCCAATGCAGTCCAAAATCCAAGTTTCCGTTTTAATTGAGTATTATTATCGTTCATAATTATTACTCCATATCCACCCGTGTTTCATATTGCAGTGCAATACATTATACAGGAATCTTATTTATCAATCATTTCATGCAATACGATTCCCAGCCTGTGAATACCTTCAACAATGCGTTCTTCATTCATATTGGAAAAGTTCATTCTAAAGTTATTCTTGGCACCTTCATTCGGATAAAACGCTTCTCCGAGAATAAATGCGACTTTCTTTTCCAGTGCTTTATCAGATACATCTGCAGCATCTATTTCCGCCGGTAATGTGACCCAGATAAAAAGACCGCCTTTTGGATATGTATATGATACTTCTTTTGGAAATTCCTTTTCCATACACTGTATCATTAAGTCTCTGCGTGCTTTGTATTTGCTATTTACTATAGCAATATGCTTTTCAATATCATAGTGTTCAAGATAATAATCCATTTCCATTTGTGAAATAGTGCTCGACTGAAGATCTGCGCCCTGTTTTATCAGGTTGATCTTATCTATTATTTCCTTTTCGGCAACCATCCATCCCAGACGAAGTCCCGGAGAAAAAATCTTGGAAAATGTACCCAGCAGTATGACTTTTCCTTCTTTATCAAAATATTTCACTGCCGGCAAATTCTCGCCTTCAAAACGGAGTTCGCTGTATGGACAATCCTCCAAAATAATAACATCATATTCATTTGCAAGTTCAACCAGGCGGCAGCGGTTCTCCAGAGACCAGGTACGTCCGGAAGGATTTTGAAAATCAGGAATAACATAAATGAATTTAACACGGCTGTTTTCCTTTAAAACTTTCTCTAATTCAGCCATTTTCATTCCGTTGTCATCAGTATCAACTTCAATATATTCCGGTTCATATGCATTAAACGCTGTCATGGCGCCAAGATATGTAGGCTTTTCACATATTATGATATCTCCCGGATCTATCATCAGTTTGGCAGTAAAATCCAATCCCTGCTGCGAGCCGCTCGTAATAAGAATGTTTTCAGCCTGCGTGTTTATCTGATACTTTTTCATTCTGTCTGCCAGTTTTTCACGCAGCGGCAGATATCCTTCTGTCGGACCATACTGCAAAGCAGCTTTTCCGTTCTGTTCTATAACATTTGCTGCTGTTTCTTTATATTCTTGGATTGGAAACAGTTCCGGTGCCGGCAGTCCGCCGGCAAAAGAAATAATTTCAGGGTCTCTGGTGATTTTCAGCATTGCTCTCGTTGCAGAGCCATACATATTATCCATGCGTTTTGCATATTTGGCCATATTATTTTTTATATGGTGCATGGAGCTATGCCATGCACCATACTCTCCTTTCTATTTCTTATTTCAGTCCAATACTTTTTAGCACTCTGCTTCTGATTCATCGTCCTGCAAAGTGATAGGTTTTGTCATTTTATCATCCTTGAGTTTTACAATTCCAATTCCCAGATATCCGAAAATTATATAGACAATTATCGGTACGTACACTAACACTAAATATGGAATAAACAACTTAGCTGCAACTCCTACTATGCTTTGTGCATAGAGACAGACGGCTGTCCATGGGAACAGCAATGCTCCCATTGCACAAGTAAACTGATATGACACAGCCATGTTCCTGCGGCTGAGGCCGTTCTTTTCATATGTATGAGTGAACATCTGTGTTCCCAGGATCCCCGGTGCCATTACACTGCCTGTAGCTGCGCACAGGAATAATGACGTCAAGGTATTGACAGCAATGGCATTGCCAGGTTTTCTGACATTGTGGAATAATGAATTGGCAAATACTTTCGCTGCTCCGGTTTTATCCAAAGCACCGCAATATGCCATCATCAATGGAATTGAAATCAGAAAATCTGTCATGGCTGTCATTCCGCCTCTTGTTACCAGAGATTCAAACTGAGGCATAAATGTTTGTCCTGAAACATTCAGCATTTCTGTTGTAAAACCGCTATAGGCCACCTCAAATGCATCCTGCACAGAAAAGCCCTGATAGAAGATGCCTATTGCCAGTGCAACAAATCCAGCCGTAAACAGCGTAGGAAGAGTATCCATCTTCTTCCAGATACAGAAGAACAACACTAGTACCGGAAGCAGCACTATTGGTGAAGATTTAAAGCACATAAGAACATTTGCCACTAACTCATGAACTTGTGTAAGTGTTTCCGGCGTAGTTGTTGCTTTGATATTCATGCCTGCAACAAAGAAGAAAATTATTGATGCGGCTATTCCTACTATCTCCGCCGGCAGTGCCAGCTTTACCAATGACTGCGGAGTATTGCCGGTAAGGCTTGCATTCCAGTTCACCATATCTGCAACGACGGACGATACCTGTCCGATGAACGAACCGCATATGACTGCAGCTGCTGCTATTCCAGGAGACACACCTTCTATCATGGCAACGCTCAGCATAATGACACCGATCGTTCCCATAGTTGCACTTGATGTGCCGATAATAGCTGCAATGACACCGCAGAAAATAAACGATAATACCAAAACATATTTTACGCTGATCAGGCTTGCCAGCCAGGCAATCATGACAGGAACTGTTCCCGCAAATACCCAGCTTCCGATCAGGAAACCTATTCCCAGCATTATGCAAAGGATTTCAGCATTTGATGCAACTGTATCGATCATTCCGTCTTTCAGTTCTTTATACGACTTTCCGCACTTGATACCTATAAAGCACACATAGAAAGTCGCTATTACGAACATCAGATTTGTACTAAGCCCAAAAATCAGATTGCCTATCAGAATAAGCAGTATCAGCGACAAAAGGCAGCTTAGCGCTTCAATAAATGACGGGTTACCCTTAACTTTCTCTTTCATCTTCTCCTCCAATCTTTTTTCAAACATTTATATAATGCAGCTGTTGATTCCAGCATCAAAGCAAAGAGAATTTTTCGGGTTCACCTTGCCTTTATCTGCGAAATACTTGTCTACAGCAGATTTCAGATAATCCGGTTCAAATATCTCTGTCGCTCCTGCCATTGCACCCAGCATAATGATATTCAAGCCTTTCGGATTAGCCTCCCTGCGTGCAATTTCGTTAGCCGGCACCTTGACTACCTTAATATCACTTCTGAAATCTCTATTCGGCGAAACGATGGAACTGTTAACTACCATCACTCCTCCCGCTTTTATCTGATTTTCAAATTTATCTACTGAAGTTTCATTCATTGCCAGCAGAACATCTATTTCTTTTACATACGGGCTGGCGATTTCATCTTCACTGATTTTCACATTGCAGTTTGCTGTTCCTCCGCGCATTTCCGCACCATATGAGGGAAACCATGTGACATATTTATCTTGTCCCATACCTGCATATGCAAGTATCATTCCGGCTACCAGTACTCCCTGTCCGCCGAATCCTGAACATACAATTTCTCCAATCATTTATCGTACCCTCCTTTATCTACATATTCGCCCAGCGGGAAATACTCTTGCTGCTTTTCTTTTATGAACTTCAAACTGTCCTCAGGAGACAAACCCCAGTTTGTCGGACAGGGACTGAGGATTTCCACTAAGCAAAAGCCTTTGTTGTCCTGCTGCATCATCAATGCTTTTTTTATATATTTTTTTGCTTTCATGACAGCTGACGGGCTGTCGACAGATCCTCTGGCAAGATACGCTATATCAAAAGTATTCAAAACTTTCATGATGTCCAGAAGATTACCGTTATATGAGGTATCTCTGCCGTATGGCGACGATGTGGTCTTCTGTCCAGGAAGTGTCGTCGGCGACATCTGACCGCCTGTCATCCCGAACACACTGTTATTCACCACCAGTGCCAGAATATTTTCATTTCTGAGAGCTGCATGCATAGTACTTTCTATGCCAATGGAATATGCTGACCCGTCTCCCGGATTTGCAATCACTATATCTTCTTTGCGTATACGCTTAGCACCTGCAGCAACAGCAATTGTCCTGCCGTGAGCAGCTCCGATATTGTTATATGTTACCACGCCGCTCTGCATGCTTCCGCACGCCACGTCTCTTACTATTATTACTTTATCTGAAATCCCAAGTTCTTCAGTTGTTTCAGCCAGCAGCCGAGTCACAATACCATGTCCGCATCCAGGGCACCAGCCGCTTTCAATATTTGTAATAGTTTTGGGAATACTATATTTCATTATTTTCTACCTCCATTTTCCAAAAGCATTTTCTCCGCTCTTTCAATAATGATTGCGGGATCAGGTACATTAGAAAATTCGCTGTAGCATTTTACCGGGAATTTATTGTCTGTTGCTAATTTGACATCATCCACCATCTGTCCCAGGATGCTCATCTCTACACACAAGAATCCGGCAATATCGCTCGTGAGCGCATCAAAAGCTTTTTTCGGGAACGGCCATAGTGTTTTAAGACGTATGAGTCCCAGTTTTATGCCTTTTTTGCGTGCTATCTTAACTGCTTCTTTGCATACTCTGGAACTTATTCCATATGAAACCAGGACCACCTCTGCATCTTCAGTATTCACACTTTCCCATTTCTGTTCGTTATCTTCTATCCTCTTATATTTTTCCAACAGGAAATCTTTATATTCATCAGCGCCCATTGCATAGTACACATTTTCCGCTATTCTCTTATCTTCGCCTTCTTTTCTGCCTTTTATGACCCAATCATATTTATTGATATCATGGTCATGAAAGTCCTTTAGCTCAACAGCTTCCACCATCTGCCCTATAGCTGCATCCGACGCTATCAGAACAGGATGAGTATACTTTTCTGCAAGGTCAAAAGCTTCATATGCCATATCTGCATTTTCCTGAACGCTTGCCGGAGCAAGTACTATTGTCCTGTAATCGCCATGACCGCCGCCTCTTGTCAATTGCCAGTAATCACCCTGACCCTGGAATACATTGCCAAGAGCTGATCCTATTCTCATTACATCTACTATGACAGCCGGCAGCTCTGTTCCGCATAGATAAGAGATTCCTTCCTGTTTTAAAGAAAATCCCGGACCTGAAGATGATGTAAGGGCTCTCGCTCCTGCCGCAGACGCCCCGAAAAGCATATTGATCCCAGCAACTTCAGATTCTGTCTGTACAAATTCTCCGCCGACTTCTCTCATCCGCCACGACATATATTCTAAAATCTCTGTCTGCGGTGTAATAGGATAGCCGCTGAAGAATCTGCAGCCGGCCCTTAATGCCGATTCCGCCAGAGCTTCGTTGCCTTTCATTAATGTTTTTGCCATTTCTAGTTACTCCCTCCTGTTTAAAAGATTTGAAATACATAATCAGGGCACATTTTATAACATGATCCGCATTGTACACATTTGCTTTCATCAACACTAATTACGGTATAGCCCTTTTTACTGACTTCCTCCGATTTTGTGATGGCTCCGGACGGACATACACAGATGCAATAACCGCAGCCCTTACATCTAGAAACATCGATAGATATTTTTTCCATTACTGCCTCCTGAATCGAGTTTTTGCTAATTAATTTTACTATTTGAAATTACTATTTCACTATTTGACACCAATATAATATCTTGCTCATGAAATGTCAAGATGAAAATACAAATATTCTGTCAGAAACATCATTATTTCCTATCCTTGACATATGACCAAAGAAATAATATAATCATGTCACTAAATGAAATTAGTATTTCGCATTATAAAATTATATGCGTAAGCATTTTATTAATTATTCAGGAGGTTATATCATTATGTTTAAAAAAATTTGCTTTTTAGATCAGACTAGTCTCAATGATGAGGCCATGAAAAAATTAAGTACATTCTGTGAAGAACTTACAGTATACGACGATTATCCGACCGACGCGGATGAAATCGCAAAGCGCATAGGCGATGCCGATGCAGTCCTGCTGTCATACAACACTACAATACCACAGGAAGCTTTGGAGAAATGTCCAAATGTAAAATACATCGGCATGTGCTGTACATACTACGGCAAAAAAAGCGCCAATATACCGGCAGAATTAGCAGAAAAACGCGGAATTGAAATACGCGGAGTATCCGGTTACAGCGATATCGGCCCATGTGAATTTGTTGTATGCGCGCTGCTTAATCTTCTGCATGGTTACTACGGACCTACTTTTGGTACATGGCCGCACGAACTTCATGGCATCCCTGTCGGCATAGTGGGCGCAGGCGTCACAGGCCGTCTTTGTGTACAGTACTTAAAATCTCTCGGTGCTGATGTAGCCTATGCTGATGTAGTAGAATGCCCTGAATTGGATGCCCTTGGCATACCGCATTTATCGATGGAATCCCTGCTTAAACGATCCACAATAATTTCAACGCATATTCCGAGAAATATTGAAATACTCAAGAAGCAAGAATTCGAAATGCTGGGCAACAACAAAATTGTGATAAACGTTTCTGTCGGTCCGACTTTTAATGTCCCTGATATGATTGATTGGCTTAAACAATGTCCAAACAACTACTATGTCTGTGATGAAGTAGGCATGGGCAGCTGCTGGAACGACTTTAACGGAATAGAAAACTGTATTTCCACACATCGTGCTGCAGGCAGCTCAGTTGAATGTACAAAACGTCTTTCAGAAGGCGTAATCAAAAATATCTGTGATTATCTTGCCGAATGTTAATACTACTAAGCCATTAATTCCGCGCCGGCTGCCGTACTGTCATCAACATGACATTATCCTGCAGCCGGCCAGTGACATTACTTGCTAATGATTATCTTATGAGTTAAAATATCTACACTGCATATGATAATTTATTATCGCTGACATATTATTACTGTCACCAAATTTAGATATTATCATATTGCACAAAAGGGGGGTAAATACTCATTGAAGGAAAAAACAACAAAAAGTAATCAATCGATTACCAAAGCATTTAAAATAATAGAAGAAATGGCAAAGTCCAGCGGACCTATGAAGCTTAATGAAATCGCGGCCGGTACAGGATTCCCTAACAGTACAGTTCTGCGCATGCTCGGTTCATTAATGGCATGCGGATATGTTGTACAAAATGAAAAATCATTAAAATATTCGCTGTCAATAAAATTCAACCTTCTCGGTGAACAGGTTAAATCACAAATGAAGATCCGTGATATTGCCAAGCCATATCTGAACAAACTAAGTCAGCAGTATAAAGAAACCGCGTGCTTGTCTGTTTCAGAAAACAATGCTGTTATTTACCTTGATGCGGTAGAAGGAAACAACAGCACCATTCGTACTCTGCCAAAAATAGGCAGCACTGCGCCAATGAATAATACAGGGTCCGGAAAACTTCTTATGCTGAACTTTGATGATGAACAGCTGGAGCAATATGTGAATACCGTCGGCCTTGTAAAAACTACAGAAAATACATTCTCTACTTTGGATAGTTTAAAGGCAGAACTGTCCAAAATAAGAGCTCAGGGGTATGCACTGGATGATGAAGAAAACGAAATAGGAATACGCTGTCTGGCGGCACCTATCAGAGATTATACTGGCTTTGTTATTGCCTGCATCAGCATCTCTGCTCCGACTACAAGATTGACTTTAGAGAAAATAAACAACGAAAAGAAATACATCTTAAATGCGGTCGCGGAAATATCCAAAAATTTAGGATATGATCAATAAGAAATATAAAGAAAACAACGAATAAACACGGGTACTTCAGCCAATGAAAGTGCCCGTGTTTATTTATTTCACTAATGATTTATAGGAGTGGTCTGTAATTGCGCTGCGGTCATCTGCGTCCGGCTATCATCGTTCCGCAGGACCTGCCTTCCACGATATCGTAAATAGCCTGCGGACGCTTGCCGTTCGTGATCACTGTGTCGATGCCGTTCGAAGATGCCAGAGACGCCGCCTGAAGCTTCGTCTTCATCCCGCCGGTCCCGCGGCGCGTGCCGGCGCCGCCTGCCATGGCGAATATGCTTTCGTCGATACTGTCTATCCGCTCTATCAGCCTGGCCTCAGGGTCCACATGAGGATCCCTGTCGTACATGCCGTCGATGTCGGAAAGGATCACCAGTCTGCCCGCATGGCAGAGCACCGCGACTATCGCCGACAGCATATCGTTGTCGCCGAACAGTCTGTCCTTCGATTTGATTTCGGTATATGTCACCGAATCGTTTTCATTGACGATCGGGATCACGCCCATCTGGAGCAGTTCCTCGAATGTATTGGAAAGATTGATCTTCTTCTCCTCCTGCACGATGTCCTCCGCGCTCAGCAATATCTGCGCGATCACCTTCCCGTACTCGCCGAAAAACTTATCGTAGAAAAACATATTACTGCACTGACCCACCGCCGCCGCGGCCTGCTTCGACCGCATCGTTGAAGGCTTCGCTTTCAGATTAAGCCTGTTCGCGCCCACGGCGATCGCGCCGGATGACACGAGTATTACTTCATTTCCCATGTTCTGCACGTCGGAAAGCACCCTCGCCAGGTTTTCGAACGACCGCAGATCATTACTGCCGATATTATTTGTAAGAGTCGAGGTCCCGACTTTTACCACGATTCTGTTTCTATATAACTGCATTTCACACCTCTATTATTTCCGCGGAATGTTTCGTGTACGGCAGTAATGTGCCGATGACTTTTTCCGTGAGGATCTTCATGTAACCCGTGGTCGTGCCGTCGCTGCAGCCGTACCACTCACTGTCTGCCACTTCTTTATCAAAAACGATGCGTACATTTCTCGCCGAATCAAGCAGGGCGCTGAAGACCGTTGCCGCGCCGATCTTTGTGCCGAGCATATCGGTCATCGCTTCAGGCGGGGCGAATGACACCGCCTGCACGCCGAGTGCATTCTTGAATCTTTTGGCGCTGAACGGCTTGTCCCCGGCAGTAATGAACAGATAGAAGTCTGTCTTTTTCCTGCTGCATAAAAACAGCGTCTTGACCATATCCATATCGAGTTTTTCATCGACCCTGGCGCAGTCTTCCATCGTTATTACTTCGTCCGTTTCGACACGCTCGAATGGTATATCAAGCTCCGCGAGCGCACTGTATGTTTTCTCCTGCAGCGGCGTGCTGAATCCTGCTGGCGCTGTTGTATATATTTCACTGACATTGATCATCTCTGTTTCCCCCGTCTTTCTTTTTCTATTATGATAATATCATTTATGCTATAATGATAAAAGCGAATAAATATCATATTATTCATGACTAAATCAGATGTATGGAGGAAGATCCGCATGGATATGAACATAATGAAATACAGGGCTTTTGTGGAAACAGTAGAATCAGGAAGTTTCACGAAGGCCGCCGCACTGCTGAACTACTCGCAGTCCGGCATCAGCCGCATGATAAACGATCTGGAGCGGGAATGGAACGTGTCTCTGCTCGAGCGCAGCCGTTCGGGCGTTTATCTCACTTCTGACGGGACCGATCTTCTGCCGTACGCGAAGAATGTCTGCCGCGAATACGAGAAGCTGAAGATGGAAGTCGACGGCCTCAGCGGCCTCACGTCAGGCATCATCCGCATCGGGACTTTTTCGAGCGTGGCTACGCACAGGCTGCCGAAGATAATAAAAAAGTTCAGGAAAGATTACCCGAACATAGATTACGAACTTGTTCTCGGCGACTACACCGAGATCGAAGAATATATTGCCGAAGGACGCGTGGACTGCGGTTTCCTGCTGCTGCCGACAGCTCATGATTTCGATACGGCTTTTATCGAGCAGGATACGCTCATGGCGGTGCTTCCACAGGATCATCCTCTGGCCAAGCTTGACACGGTCCCGATCACGTCGCTGTGCAGCGATCCTTTCCTGCTTCTGCAGAAAGGCGCAAAAGCCGAGGTTGCGGAACTGCTCGACCGCTCCGGCATCGTTCCCGACATTCGCCTTACTACCTGGGACGACTATGCGATCATGTCCATGGTCGAAAGCGGTCTCGGCATCAGCATCCTTCCGGAGCTGATATTGAAACGCATCCCTTACCGAGTGGCAATCAGGCCGCTCGACGTTCCCGCATACAGGAATATCGGCATTGCGATGCGCGACCGCAAGACCGCATCTCTGGCCGTCAGAAAATTTCTGGAGTATCTTCCGCTGTCGTGACAGATCATTTATGCTTTCCTGCATTGTGTACCCTGCAAAAGGTTTTCGCTGCGGAGAGATACACGGCAATCCGGAGAAGAATTAAAATACTTTGCGTTTTATCGCGCAGTTTATGTGAACTTCTGCTGCATGTTCCCCACATTTCACGCGATTCATAATGTCTGTTGAGATAAGCATAGAATACTATTAGTGCACACTTTTTTGCAAAGTATATTGGGTAAGATAATATTTCATAATAAACTTTCGGTCCTTTGAGGCCCGAAAATTTTGTTATTGTTTTTATACGAAAAAAGAGCTGCGCATCTGAGAATGATTTATCCCCTAATGCGGCAGCCCATTTCACTAGATTCAATTATTTATTTAAGCATTTCAGTTATAATGATGCAGCATTATCATCGTTTTCTTCCGTTATGTCATTACTTTTTATGCTTTTGCCCCTTGCTTTTCCTGGTTTCACAAGCGACATTACCACTGTTGCTATAAGTGCACAGCACGCTGCTCCCATGAACATTGCATGATATCCGTAACTGGCAACAAGAAATCCAGTCAGTGTAGGTCCTACAACTGATGCAATGTTTGTAAATCCATGTGTTAATCCACCATATGTACCAGCCATTGCCGGATCACTATCCACTACAACCGACCAGTGAACTGAATTTGGAAGATAATTAAATGCATTGCCTATCATCATGAGAACCAATACTCCCATATAGTTATCGACTCTTGTAATAAGTAAGAAACATACGAATGTGCATGCGTATGAAACAACTGCCAGCAGTCCTCTCGCCAGTCTTAAATTCCCTGTTTTTACTTTAATTTTATCTGAAATTTTTCCACCGAGCAGACATGTGACAACGGCACCGATCCAAGGTATCATTCCCAGATACCAAAGAGACGACAGCTGGAAATGGTACGTATCCTGCAAATATTTCGGCGTCCATGTCAACAGCACGAAGTTAATGTACATGAAACAGAAATAACCTATCGTATTGAATATGAAAGTCGGATTCTGAAAGAAAGAATACCATGGCTTTTTTTCAGAATTAAAAATCGTCTGTTCCCCTTGCAGCATGTCTTCATTGCTGCGGATTTCAGCAAGCTCCTCTTCTGACACATGCTTATTTTGTTCCGGAATATCAGTAAATATTTTTGACCAGATCAGCACCCAAACCAGACCTATTGCTCCAAGGAAAATAAATGCTACTCTCCAGCCAAGCCATGATATCAATGCCACGCTTACAGGTGCTGCTATCATTGCTCCTGCCGGTACTCCAACAAGTCCTATCGCTGAAGTAAATCCTCTGTCTTTTGGTGCAGACCAGTTATGAAGCGCTCTACTTGATGTCGCAAAATTTGGACCTTCAGATAATCCAAACAATACTCTGACTAGACAGAAGCCAGCCATTGCATTGCCGCCAAAGACCGTAAGACCTATTTCTCCTGCATACGCAGTAAGAATTTCGAAGATAGACCACGCTGTTCCGGCAATAAGAAATACATATTTTGGTCCTTTGTGATCAGCCATTATTCCGCCGAGGATAGGCCCTACTATATATCCGTATCCAAAGAATCCCGAAAGGACACCCCACGAACTGGCATCGAGATCAAATAATCTCGTCAATGGTTCCTGCGCATATGAAAGTGCCGCTCTATCGATATAATTGATCATAGACATAAATATTATCATTGCAATGATTACATATCTGTAATTGGTTTTTTTCGTCTCCATTTCTTCCTCCTATCAATACATTTTATTAAATACAATAGTTTTCATCTGACTAAATTCTTTTAAATTTTCCATTGCAGATTGTCGTCCCAGACCGCTCTTTTTATATCCTCCAAACGGTGAATACGGAGCCGCATAAGATCCACCTCCATTTATGACACATGTTCCGGCCTGTATTCTTTTCACTACTTTCAATAATGTTTTTACATCTGCTCCGATAACAGAAGAACTTAATCCATAAATTGTATCGTTTGCAATTTCAATTCCCTCGTCAATTTCATCAAATCCGATGATAGTCCATGTTGGCCCGAATATTTCCATATTTCTAGCGGCATCAGCGGTTCTTGGTGCTGCCAGTACTGTTGGTTCAATGAACGTTTTATTGAACCTATGCCCTCCTAAAAGCACTTCCGCTCCCTGGTCAACATTGTGCTGAATTTGTTCTTCGATTTCTTTAGCAGCGCGTTCAGATACAATCGGCCCAAATACAGTATCATGATCCTTCGGATCGCCAACTTTCTTTTTGCTCAATTCATCAACCAGTTTTGACTGGAAAAGATTTTTCAGAGAATTGTGAACAACAAAGCGCTTTGATGAATGGCATATCTGTCCTGAGCGATTACAGCGGTTTTTGATTGCTTCGTTTACTGCAAAATCGACATCTGCATCCGCAAGAACAATCATAGGATCATTACCTCCGAGTTCCAAAGCGCAACTTACAATATTCTCTCCTGCTGTTGAAGCTATTTCCGCACCAACCATAGTACTGCCCGTCATTGAAATCGCATTTATACGAGGATCGTTGTTGAGCCATTTGCCTAATACAGCGCCACTTCCTGTTACCACTTGCAATGCTTTGCCCGGCACACCACATTCAAGCATTAATTCTGACAATTTCAGGATTGCAAGAGGGTCATCAGATGGTAATTTTGCAATGACCGAATTACCCATGAGTAGCGCAGGCCAAACTTTTGTGCAGAATGTTCCGACCGGAAAATTAAACGGAATAATTGAAAGTGTAATACCTAACGGTTCTCTAACGCTCATCACCAAATCGCCATCAGTACTCGCGCAATTTGACGGCGCAAATGTTTCTCCGCCCAGGAATCTGGCAGCTTCTACGCTAGCCGTTGCACGTGCAATCGCCACAGCCAGCTCACCTTGAACCTGTGATATCGGCACACCTAATTCCTCAACTATAGTATTTCCTAATTCTTCACGATGTTCTTCCATCGCATCAATGCATTTTCTCATGATGTCAATTCGTTTCCATAAAGCAACTTCAGACCATTCCAAATACCCTTCTCTTGAATTGCGAATGATTATTTCTATATCATCCTTGGAAGCGGACGGTACCTCATCAATTGCTTCATGTGTAGTTGGATTAAATACTTCAAATGTTTTTCCATCGGAAGCATCAACTTTTTTACCTCCAATTAGCATCTTCATTTGTTTCCTCCATTTCAGTTCGATATTATAACGATTCATTATGTTTTCAGCAGTTAATCTATAATTTTTCTTGATTATATTCTCATGATTTCTAAATAACAACATATTTATTTTTGAATCGATAACTAATATTTATCATTCATATTATATTTATTTATCTATTTACATGGGTAAATTTCCTTCCCTTCTTCAGAAAATGAAATGCAAATTACATCACAATCCGTCGACTGTTATTCTACGGCATCACGCCGACCTATTATAATAATTTGTAATTACCGGCATACCTCATAACCAGCAAGCAACACTTCCAAACTGTATTGTAAAAACTCAAAATATAAAATCTGGTACTCCGGTATATGCATGCTCATTAATCTTCTTCCTTATTTTTTATATATGAATAATCTGAAAATGATAAATAAATTGCATCAATAAAACGTTTCTTTCGAAGCCTTATGGCAGTGCAAATACAAAAAGAAAGCTCCGGCAGACAAATTCCACATAGAATTTATCTGCCGGAGATACTGTCAATCATATCTGCAACGTGCTATTGTACTAATTTATGTTAGTTATTAATATAAAAGTAAAACATATAACTGATTGCCAGAAGGTCTGCAGATCCTCCTGGACTGATATTCATCTTTTGAAATTTCAAATCAAGTTCTTTAGCAAATTCAATTACCTCATCGCTAGAAATATTTTCTACTTCCAGCTTATCAACTATCATCCGCCGAATTCCTTCATTAGTGTCGAAATTTGATCTGCCAATAATATTGGTATCGTATACTTTCCCCATTAGTTGGAGAAGTGTATATACACCCGCATCATTTATTGACCACCCTTTCCTTTGTGCAGTCATTAGCGCAGTAAGTCCGTATCTCCTCACAGAATCATATCCGCTGTTAGCCTCTCCTCTCACCCCTTTCAGCGAATATTGTCTGAATTGTTTTTCTCCGCGTGTCTGCTTTGCTCCATTATCATATGTCAGTTCATGAATAATATCAGCGCCACACATTGTGGAACACATCTTGCAGATATCTTTTAATGTCGGAGGGGTCCCTGGTTTATACAAAAAACCAGCAGCAGCACAAATAAGTCCCATTGAAAAAATAAGTCCTTTCGAGGTGTTGGCACCGCCGGTTACCTTTTTCATGTCATTTTCAGCCTCCTTACCCTCAAACCTAATAGAACACATGAACTCCTCAGCAGTTCCATCAAAGTCAAAACCTTTTTTTGCCAACCTATAATAATACGGTATCAATGCTCCTGTTGCATCAACAAAAGAGAAGAAATTCATGTCACTGTGTGATCCGTTGTTCATTCTATCTACTAGCCCTGGTTTTGGAGTGACTGCAACTTCATAAATCATAGATTTAGCCGCTAATGCAGCAATATAAGATGCAAATTGTTCGTTGAAGTAATCAATTATCAAATTTATTGTATACTCTTGTACCAGTTTAAGATCATGCAACTTTCTTGAAGCGCAAATGCGTGCATCTTCTCCGCATAGAAAACACTTTCGTGGCATCTGTCCCAACTCTGATCTCGATACAGGCACACCTCCTGAAGTAAAGACATCAATATCAAAAATTCTACCAAGCCTGCTTTTATCCTCGATCTCTATCATCGCAAGTTTAACATCCTGCGCATTTGAATCTGTCAGCATTACCCCATAAGATCCCATTGAATCAGAATAATCATCATCCTTAATAATTGACATGTCATTACGTTCCAACTGATTAATTATCAGCCGACGTTCTTCTTTAAAGGCCGCATCTGCAATAGTAAACCTCTTCACAGGGCCCGCAATATTCAGCCCGAAACATATCTGCGTTTTATGATAAATCATGCTTTCAAGAGCATTACGTGAAGCCCTTGCTTCTCTGCATGACAGCACCTCTTCAGGTGTAACTTCCGCACCATCCAAATACAATTCCCAATTGCTTCTATTATTCATTGTTATTTTGCCTTTCACTGTATTGCTTACGTATAGATTCCATCATTTCCCTTCCTTCATCTGTTTGAAAATAATGCGAAACTGCCTCCGGAACCATGCTCCAGGCGATGTCATATTCTCGCCTGGCGATCAATGTTCTTACCGCCGATGCGCTCACTGCATTCCCTCCGATTTTCATTCTGCTGAATTCTTTGACTTGAATTCCATGTTTATTCAGATATTCAATCATATACTCATTATATTTACATGTAATAATATCATATGGTTCGGTACCGATATAACGTACATTTATTCCTAAATCTCGTGCTATTCTGCAACAAAAAATTTTCAAATCCAATTCGCATTGTATATCATCTACGTTTTTTCTTTGTTCTTCACTCAAAAAATAATCCGGGAAAGTCATTGACGAAATCATATACGGGCCTCCCGGATTAACTATTACATTATGCATCCCGGTCACAGATTCCCGCACTAACATCAGTCGCGTTTCCGGATCAATAATGCTTTTTTCTTCTGACAGGACAAAAACATATACCGCTTTGCACTCCTCCGCAGCACATTTTATCAAGTACAAATGGCCAAGTGTCAATGGATTACAATTACAAATAACGCATCCGATAATCCCTTCACCGCCATATCGTTCTATGCCGCTTAAGTATTTTCCTACCCCATTGCAGACATTTTCCATCAGCAATACTGATTCGGTGCGTATCACTTCATGATATCCCATTGACATGAAAATTTCATAGTTGACAGGTTTTGTATACAAAAACAAACGGGATCGCCCGCGCTTTATTGCTTCGTAAGTAAGCATCGTCACTATTTTATTTGACAGGCCCTCATTCTTATATCGTTCAGAAACACATATACACTCCAAAACATTGTCCCGCAATGACCCCGTCGCCACGATTTCATCATTATCATTTTCTATCATTACCGTATACTCAATGTTATCATCATACAGCAACAAATACTCATGAAGAAATCCTTTCACATTCCGTATTTCCATTTCTGTAAGCGGAGAACTTTTTATCATCATTGTACATCACCTTACACGTAATATTATACTACAAATACTACAGGGAAGATAAATATTCATCCTGTCCTTTTTCATACTGATCAACTCCGTAACAGTCAATTGCCACAATTGCATCCATATGATCAAGCGTCAATCTTCTAATCGCTTCCGTCCCCAGATCTCCATATGCGATCACTTCACAATTTTTTATTGAATTGGACAGTAAAGCTGCAGCTCCTCCTGTAGCAGCAAAATATACGGCGCAGTTCTTTTTCATTGATTCGATAACATTCTGCCCTCTTCTTCCCTTGCCTATCATTACTTTTAGGCCTCGGTCAAGAAGCATCGGAGTATATTTATCCATCCTGTAACTCGAGGTAGGACCGGCTGACCCTATGATTCTTCCTGGGCGTGCCGGTGTAGGACCCAAATAATAAATCCCCTGGTTTCGGACATCAAACGGCAGTTCTCCTCCCGTCTCGAGCGTTACATCCATGCGCTTATGAGCAGCATCACGCGCAGTATATATCACTCCGCTTATTGAAACAATGTCACCAGCATTAAGTCCCTTGATTTGTTCATCTGAAATTGGTAATATTATTTGTTTTTTCATAATTCCCTCACAAAATAACAGCAGCATGCCGCGAAACATGACAGCACAAATTGACTGCAACAGGCACAGATGCAATATGAGTAGCATACTGCTCAATATTAACAGCAAGAGCAGTCGTTCTCCCCCCGAAGCCTCCTGGACCTATGCCAGTTCGATTGATCATTTGCAGTATTTCATTTTCGAGCTTTTCGTACCTGATATCACTATTTCGTATAGAAATATCACGTATTGTTGCCTGTTTGGCCATTACAGCCGCTTTATCCATCGTTCCCCCGATACCCACTCCCACAATAACGGGAGGGCATGTATTCGGTCCTGCCTGTTTCACAGTTTCAACAATATATTCTTTAATGTCATCAATAGTATCAGCGGGTAAAAACATTCGAACATTGCTGCAGTTTTCGCTTCCGAATCCCTTGGCAGCAACGGTAATTTTCAATTGGTCTCCCGGTATTAATCTAGTGTAAATAATTCCTGGAGTATTATCTTCAGTATTTGATCTATCAAAGATTGGATCTTTCACTACTGATTTTCTCAGATAATATTCAGTATATGCTTTCCTTATTCCTTCTTGAACCGCATTTTCAAAATCACCTTTAATATATACTTCCTGCCCGACTTCCGCAAATACTATAGCCATTCCGCAGTCCTGGCACAATGGCAACCGGTCTTTCCGTGCCAATTCATAATTATCCGCTATCTGTTTTAAAATTGCTTTTGGAGTATCGCCTGATTCAATCATAATATTATTACATATCTTTTCCTCAATGGAGGCGGGAATGTCAACATTAGCACGTTTAAAAGCATTGCTGACAGCATACGTTATTTCTTCACCTGTAATATTTTTCATGTATGCTCCTTATTCTACACAGTTAATAACATCCAGCAAAGTACCGTCTCTATATTCAACAACAGCCGCAATTTTATCAGTTGTTTTTAGAGGCTCTGGTATTCCGCATGTCTTATTCGCAATATCTTTCAATTCTGCAATAGTTTTTAAAGGCAAATCAGTTTTCCTCAGGCATTGAATAATATCATCACGCCTAGGATTTACTGCAATACCGCATTCCGTGACAAGAACATCTACTGTTTCTCCCGGCGTATTGATTGTTGTAACCTCATTTACTACAGTAGGGAATCTGCCTCTGAATAAATTGGCTACAACAATACACATTTTACTTCCCGCGGCCGCATCTGCATGTCCGCCCGAACCACCTATAATAGTCCCGTCGCTTCCGGTAGTAACATTAACATTAAAATCAAGATCTATTTCTGTAGCTCCAAGAACAGCGATATCGAGCAAATTTACAACGCTGCCTTTCGTATGCATATTGCTATATGTACTGCATGAAATTTCTCTGTGCCTCCTGTTTGTTTTAAGCGATTCAATCGCATCCAAATCAAAGCATTGCGTATCCAAAAGCACGTCGAAGCATCCATCACGAAGCATATCTACCATTGGTTTAGTTATTCCGCCAAGTCCAAAACTGCCCTTTACCTCTTTGTCTAGCATATATCTATGTGTATATTCCGCTGTTGCTAGCGATACACCGCCCGCGCCTGTTTGAAATGAGAATCCATCTTTAAAATATTCGCTGTTTTTTATAACCTCTGCAGTTAGTTTTGCAATTTTCCTCCCGATTGGATCTCTTGTCATTTTCGTTGTACCAGATACAATCCCTTCCTGGTTCCCTATCTTATCAACAACTACGACATAGTCGATCAGTGTTTGATCTATAGAAACATAAGTCAGCGGATATGGCATTAAATTATCCGTTATCGCTATAGAGCAATCGGCATATCTTGCATCGGAATATGCATATCCAAAACTACCGAATGCCGACGGCCCATCAACAGCATTTAAATTACCGTATTCATCAGCAGCAGGCGCTGCAATAAAGGCCACATCAACGTGTAAGTCTCCAGATTCAACAGCTCTATCTCTGCCACCATGAGTACGCATGATCACAGGGCTATCAAGCAGTCCGCAACTGATTCTTTGCGCAATACCGCCGGACATATAATTTGCTTGAATATTTTTGACAACGCCGCTTCGAATATAATCTTCAAGGAACGTATGGCAATCAAATAATGCTGTTGCCGCAATCGTTAAATCGCCTATTCCTTTTTTTTCAATCGCACGCAAAACCTTCTTCATTGTCTCATCGCCATTGCGCAAATGATGATGAAATGAAATCGTCATACCGCTTTTCAAGCCGGATAATTGTATTGCTTCATCCAATGAATTTAACAGTTTTTTTTCTTTTGGCAAAACAGTCCGGCTGTTTACAATAACGCGTTTTTCACAGCCGCGATATTCAAATGCGCCGTTATACACTCCATGTTTTCCATAACCAAGCGCCGCATCCGGTATATTCCTGTTGAGTGCATTTATCATAATACATTCCTTTCTATTCCTGCACGCTGAATGGTTTTTTCAGCTCTTTTTATAACAGGTAGATCTATCATCTTCCCATCAAGTGAAAAAGCTCCTAAACCAACATTTTCCGGCATACCTGCAGCATCCAGAATCTTTTGCGCCCATTTAATCTCTTTATCCTCCGGGCGGAATACTTTTTGGATACCTTTTACCTGCAGAGGATTAATTGACAGTTTACCCGTATATCCGATTCCTTTTGCGAACTTCGCATCCTGCATCAATCCATCTTCGTCCTGAACATCAGAAAATGGAGTATCTAATGACTCAAGATCATAGGCCCTTGCAACATTCGCTATTTTGGTCCTGGCAAAAAGAATTTCGTCGCCTTTACGCGTTCTTTCCACTCCAAGATCGAGACTGTAATCTTCGCCACCCATAAGTAATCCCCTAACACGTTTAGATGCCCGGCATATTTCAGATAGCTCTTCTAACGAATCTGCGCTTTCTATTAAAGCTTCAATATCTACATCTGCATTCATGTCATCTAATAATGCTGATATTTGCTTTATCTGTTCAGCGCGAGCCTTTGGAACAACAACATTATGTGCGATTCCTAACCTAAAAAGCTCCAAATCTTCCATCCAATAATCATCATTTGCATTGATTCTGATTGCTATATTTCTGCCGTTGAACAGCGGCAATGCGTTGCGCAGTAATATTCGTGCACTGTCTTTTTCACTAATATGGACAGCATCTTCGAGATCAAATATCAACGAATCCGCTTCAACAGAAAAACTTGCATTAATCATTCGCGGAGATGAGGCGGGTATAAATAAACTGCAAATACCTAACATCAGCGAACACCCCTTTCAACTGCTGCAGTGATTCTAGCTACGATACAATAATCCAGTGCACCTTTATCTTCAATTTCCACCTTACCTGTTACAAGACCCAGGTCATCCAATGTATTATTTATCAAATGATTCAAATGCTTGCCGAATCGTACCGCAGAAACACTATTGAGTATTATCACTCTTTTATCATCAGGATAAACCGTTACCAAACAATCGCATGACTCCAACGTCCCTGCAATAGTACGTTTTGTAATATTCATATCCGCCCTCCTGCTTATATCTTATTTGCCTAATGCGTCTCTGTATATCGCTGCGCATGTTTCTTCCGTTAGTCTTCTTGGATTAAAATTGAGGAGACGTGTCTGATTCTTCATTGTCTTTTTTGCGAAATCTTCAATGTCATCTTCCGTCATTCCCAATTCAGATACTCCTTTTATGTCAATATCATCTACCATTTGTTGAACTGCCGTTACTGCTTTGTAAGCAGCATCTCTGTCATTTAAGCCGCTGACGTTTTCTCCCATAAGCACGGCGATTTCTTTAAACAGCGAAAGATTCCCCAGCGCATTATATCTCATTACCGCCGGCAGCAAAGCTGCGTTTGCAGCTCCATGGGGTGCATGATATTTTCCTTCCAGTGCATATGCCATAGCATGACACGCGCCAAGCGATGCAACTGCCATCGCCCATCCGGCATATGTCGAGCCAAGCATCATATTATATCTAGCTTCAATATCATTCCCATTAGCAACAGCTTTCCTCAGATTAGACGATATAAGCTTTATGGCTTCCCGATGAAAAGTCCTAGTTAAAATATTTGCATTATTAGAAACATAGCCTTCTATACAATGTGTGTACGCATCCATGCCAACCGCTGCTGTCAGTGCCGGAGGACACGATACTGTCATCTCAGGATCGCAAATTGCAATATCTGCCATAAGGAACCGTGAGCAGATTCCACCTTTTACCCCTGTTTCAGCATTTCTCAATATGCACGCATTTGAGACTTCAGATCCCGTACCAGCCGTAGTCGGAATCATTATCAACGGACATACTGGATTCGGGACTTTATCAATGCCGAAATATTGTTCCACCGGCATATCATTTGAATTCAATACAGCTATAGCTTTCCCCGTATCAAGTGAGCTGCCTCCGCCAAATCCTATTATTCCCTCAAATCCATTTTCTTTCATAAGGTCAGAAGCATTTGCAACCTGTTCAATACTCGGGCTTGCTTCAAAATCGCTGTATACGGAATATTCGATTCCTTCATCATCCAATACATCAGTAACTTTTGTCACGTTACCGCTGCTCACCATAAAAGGATCGCTAACTACAAGTACCTTTTTAACGCTTAGATCTCTGCAGGCCTGACCTACTTGTTTTACAGCGCCAATTCCAAAACGTACATCTGTCGCTGAAAGAAAATTGAAAATATTATTCATGATATTTACCTCCTCATAATACTCAATTACTAGTAATAATTAATTTATAGATTTACTTTGAAAACAATAATTTCATATGTTTATTTGGTTTCAGGACTATTTGACTTCATTATAAAGAGAACGCTGTATATGTCTAATCAAAATAAATTATTGATTTTCTAACGATTTTATAAAAAGGCGGCTGGAAATATTTAGTATTATTACAACTTTTGACAGATAATAAGCAATCGATTTCACACCTCTCAACTGTATTAAAAACATCCTATCCGTCCCATTAATACAACTTTTCATGTGTTACTGTTTACATTATGATGTAAATTATCTGCCATAATTTTAATTTGCATTGCTTATGAAACATATAAATAATATTTATCGATTATCGAAAAATAAGACAAAAAAATCGATTTTTAATGTCGTTTTGTCGGTTTTATGCTTGGTTCTATATATATTTATTATGGTTTTTGCATATTCTTATTGTATCCCGTAGATATTCTTGATATTATTAAATTAAACTAACACAGAAATTCGGTGAGTACCATGATTACATATTCAACATTACAATATTTTAAAGTTGTCGCCGAAACACAAAGTTTCACTAAAGCGGCTAAAATATTACATATAAGCCAGCCAGCCCTGAGTCATACCATAAAAACACTCCAGGCCGACATCGGGTGTCCGTTATTCAATTACAAAGGCCGGGGAGTAACCCTAAACACATATGGGAAAATATACCTTGAATATGTGACCGATGCATTGAAATCCCTCGAAGAAGGCGAAGAACGTATTCATTCGTTGATTTCGCCGGATTCCGGTACCATACGTATCGCTTGCCTCTACTCTCTCGGCGTCAACCTTGTTCCTTTTGTAATACGAGATTTCAAACAAGAATATCCAAATGTCACTATTGAAATAATGCAGCAACCAAGCAGGATACAACTTGAAATGCTTTCACATGACGAAATCGATCTATGCTTCTGTACCGACTTTAATACATATGATTATAGTGAAGATGAAAAAATAGAAAAAGCTACTGTTCTGATTGAAGATCTTTATGTACTCGTTAATAAGTCTCATAGATTTGCGAAATTAAATGAAATTAATATCAAGGACCTTGATAATGAAGACTTTATTTCTTTCAGCAGTCTTACTTTTTTCAAACGCCCTGTAATGCAATTATTCGAAAAATTTGATATACATCCAAATATAGTATATGAGTGTAACGAAGACAGCGGCGTTGCCGGACTTGTTGCTGCCGGACTAGGCGTTGCAATCATTCCACCTGTGGTTGGCGTAGATTTCGAGAAATGTGTTCCATTGAGAATCTCATATCCAATATGTCAGAGAACGCTTTGCATGGCCTGGAAGAAGGATATTTATTCACAGCCTGCTGTGAAAAATTTCCGCGATTTCACTATCAAATGGCTCCCTAGCAACAAAAAGTTCAACTCACCGTTCTACCCATAAACATAATTGATCGGAGGCACATTTTACAAATGTCCAAATTTTTGTATGCATATCATTTTCAGCCAATTATCTGCTTCACCAGTGTTTTATACAGCTGCTTGGGATCGAACGGCTTTATCATGTAGGCATTCATCCCGGTATCCTTTGCTTCCCGGATACTCTCTTCAAAAGCATCCGCAGTCAGGGCAATGATCGGCACGGTCCCGGCATCCTCCCTGGTCAATCCGCGGATCGCCTTTGACGCCTGATATCCGTCCATTACCGGCATGCGAATATCCATTAAGACCGCATCGAAGTAATGCTCGGTGGAAGCGGCAAATTTCTTTACTGCTTCTTCTCCGTTCACAGCGCATTCGACAATCATATTTTTCTTTTCAAGAATGATAACGGCAATTTCTGTATTCATTTTATTGTCTTCACAAAGCAGGATCCTTTTTCCGGTCAGAAGCTCTGTATCAGCAGTATCATTATACTCAGGAAGCGCCTCTTCCGGATCCCCTGTCTCAATATCGAGCGGCAGCTCTACGATAAATTTTGTACCCGCATCAATATTGCTTTCCACAGAGATCCTGCCTTCCATCATGTCCACCATTCTTTTTACAATGGAAAGCCCCAGTCCGGTTCCTTCTTTTTCTTTTTGCCCCGCGCGGTGCTCCTGCGAGAAAGGTTCATAGATTTCCTTAATAAAATCTTTACCCATGCCGATGCCGCTGTCTTCGACAATGATGCGGACAGTCATGCCGTCCGCCGGCGGATCGATGGCCTGCAATGTATACCTGACGGTCCCTCCGGCCGGAGTGAATTTTATCGCATTGGAAAGCAGATTCAATATTATTTTCTGTATTTTGAGATCGTCTCCCCTGATCATGCCCTTCGGCGCGCCGGATACATCCGCAATGAAATTCACCTGGTCATTATCCGCGAACTGCCTGATGGAGACCGCGATCGGATCTATGATTTCGCTACAGTCGAATGCAGTAATATCCAGGCTGGTCTTGCCGCTTTCTATACGCGAAAGTTCCAGCGTGTCGTTGACCAGATTCAGCAGCAGGCTTCCCGCCATTTTTATGTTTTCCAGACTTTTCTGCTTGCTTTCCAGGTTTTCTTCATTCAGGCCGATTTCGGCAAATCCCAATATTCCATTCAGCGGCGTGCGGAAATCATGGCTCACATTGGAAAGAAATTCTGTCTTGGCGTCATTAGCCTGTTCCAGTTCCACGATTGCTTTCCTGATCCGGGCCACATCGTCCTGTTCACGCTGAAAAAGCCGCGTAATATCCTTACGCGTCAGAACCATACCTGTTTTGGTTTCGTCAAGATAAAAGAATGTATCCTGCTTGTACTGGAATCCCTCATCGCTGTACATGCCATATTCCGTGGTGAATTTCCCCGCATGCTGCAGCTGCTGCCTGACATAATCCAGATCCATTTCTCTGGTCAGCCGCTCTCGGTCCTCTTCTGCTATATAAATATCTGTGTTCTTGAGTCTTTCGGCGTCATAATCATTATATTCCTGCGGCACCAGCTCATATGCCTTGCATTTGAATATCTTATACTCCCTGGTCTTCAGATCGATCAGGCAGATGTAATCATAATCCGCTTCAATGATTGCGCTAATGATTTTTTCCGGTTGTTCGAATTTATTATCCATGATCATCCCGCACCGAGCGATCAGCTCGATTTTCCTTTCATCTGCACTTGTTAACGATCTTTCTGCGTTTGTACAGCCCGCAGTTCCGTCTCCCGGCTGCGTGCTGCTTTCTTTCATAATAGCACATCCACATTATTTTCAAATAGCAGCTATAACAAAAAAATCTTATCCGGATGACTGGTCCTGACCGCAGTATCGATGCGGACCGCCATATTATTCACGTCATTACAGAAATACTCGAATGCCCCGCGCCCGTCTTCATACAGCCTGCTGGTCATTTCCCGGATGATCGAGCGGATATGGTCTGCCGTGTCATCAATGCAGTCTGATGTAAATAACGCCTGCAGTTTTTCGTATTCACTTTCTTTAAATCCCCTATCGCTTAACGGCTTCCCCAGTGCCGCATGCCCGACTGTGTTCAGCAGCATGATATCACATATATTTTCCAGCATTTGTTCGTATCCCGGATCTGCCCGCCGCAGAACAGACACGACATAATTCCTGTCGAATTTCTGCAGAAAAATCTGTTCTGTTTCTATGGCCCGGAGATATGCATAAATCGCATCTATGCCGCTCAGGGCGCGGATGTCGCAAAGCAGCGGATAGTCGAGCGTCAGGATCGTGTCATGCGGACAATACTTTGCATCATACCATTTCATGAATTCGGGAATACCTTTTATTACTGTATCACCGAGGCATTCCACATTGTACGAATCGAAGTATACCGACAGCGCGTTATATATCTTGCGGGCTTCTTCTGCTTTTTCGAGGACTCTTTTGTATCCAATAAGATACTGTTCCCTGACAGACATTCTTTTGTCTGCCGGGTAATTCTCCGCCTGCTGCCTGCTTTCATTCAAACAATATATAACGCCCGCCATCAGCATCTGCGCCTTTTCGTATGTGACGGATGTGCTGTCGCAGCCTGCGTATTCCTGCGCCAATTCCGCGACTATAGGGAGCAGATCTTCTATTTCATATTCCATTCTGCGGCCTCCTGCAATGCCTGCAAATACAGTTCCTTATCCCATCTCTGTACAATATCGATCCGGGAAAATTCCCCCTTGCCTTCAGTACTCTGATAACCTCTGTAACCGCCCCGCCATTAACTGACGGTTCATATTTTCCAGCCAGTTTTTCTCTTCCATGCGCACACCTCCTGTGAGGAACGTAGTATATACCTCTTTCCGAAGCTTTACCATTCTTGAAATTTTGCCGTTTTTGTGGTAATATAAAAGCACAGGGAAGAGAAAAATATCTCTTCCCTGCATTTATTTCTCCAGCAAATACCGGATCATCTGCTCTGGGTTGTCAATAAACTGCTTGGTGATTTTGTAATGATCGGTATCTTTGTACGATACCTTTTGGATCCCGTCTGCAGACAGCTGCAGGATTTCCGCGTTCGGATACGCCATCAGGATAGGCGAATGGGTGGCTACCAGCAGCTGCGAGTTTTTATTCACCAGTTCATCGACCACAACGATCAGCGATAACAACCTCTGCGGCGATAATGCAGCTTCAGGCTCGTCCAGTATGTACAGTCCATTTCCTTCGAACCGATTGGTAACGAGTGATAGAAATGATTCTCCGTATGACTGTCTGTGGAAGGATCTGCCGCCATATCGGAGTAATGTGCTGTTTTCATCCAGATAGCTCGATGTATTGTAGAAGCTTTCAGCGCGCAGGAAAAAGCCGTCTCCGGGACGTACCGATTTGATGGTCGTCAGATACCGGTACAATTCCGAATGTGAGTCTTCGGTGGAAAAGAAAAAGTCTCTCGAGCCGCCTTCCGGATTGAAGCCCATTTCAACCGCGATCGCCTCAAGCAGCGTAGACTTGCCGGTCCCGTTTTCACCTACAAAAAAAGTGACAGGCATATCAAAATCCAGCTGCTCTACAGAATGAAGATATTTCACGACAGGCAGATCAGAAAGATATGAGGAAGACTCCGGCATATTATTTAGTTTTACACCCAGCAGATAATTCATCCCGAATTCTCCCTGCACAACGATAAACGGATGGTTATGTGCATGCGTATGTTTTTCCGTTTACATATTCGGGGCCGTAATACCGATCCAGCTGACACTGTAAATACCGATAAACACAAGCAGCACCGCAAATATTATTGCCAGCGGTTTGCTGAAATGTTCGTTTCGTTTCACAGCAGTTACCGGCAGCAGGCAGGTTGTAATAATCATCAGACCCCAGGACATGAATTCTATCCAGGCCGGCAGATCCACCGTCGGATTTTCGTCTTTGAACACTCCGAAGTAATACATATTGGCTATCAGCAATGCGGCCATAATAATGTTGATGATAAGAATCACACGTGAAAAAACACAGCTTTTATTATTCATTTAACCGGGATCTCCTTCCTGAATGATATATGTCTGATATCATCATATCACATTTGACCTGCTCTTTCTGCTTTGAGTTTAATAATCTGTGTCTCAGACTTAATCTTACAAATCTCATTTTAAGTAAATCGCAATTGCATTATCTTCTTCCCTGTCTGCGATCTAGAATTCCAGCGATTCCCGATTCAGCAGAAAATCATAAATGTTCAGCACCAGGATCCCGTCATCGTTATAAAAAGGTTTGGGCGTATTGGACGTAATAATGATTTTTTTAAATGAATCGTGAATTTTTAAAAACGGTCTTATCTCCTGCGCAGCTTTCTCTTCTGTTTCAAGCAAATATGCCGACTGGATATAATATCTTTTCGAACCTTTATTACAAATGAAATCCACTTCTATCTGCTTCTTTTCAAGTTTCCCGTCAATTCCTTTTTCTAATGTGGTCAGATTTCCGACATCCACGCTGTAGCCGCGCATCCTGAGTTCATTGTAAATAACATTTTCCATGGATCTGGTGACTTCCATCTGCCGAAAATTTATTCTTGCATTTCTCAGTCCCATGTCCATGAAGTAATATTTCAACGGTGTCCCGATATATGACCTGCCCTTTATATCGTAACGTTTTGCTTCCTCGATCAAAAAAGAATCTTCAAGGTATTCTATGTATTTAGTAATGGTGGTTGAAGTGATCTTTGAATTGCTGACGCTTTTAAATGTCTTCTGCAGTTTATGAGGATTTGTCAGCGATCCGATTGCAGACGACAAAAAATCGAGCAGCGCCCCCATCTCAGCCGAATTTCTTATTTTATAACGCTTCTCAATATCAGTGATATAAGTTTCTCTAAACAAATTATCCAGAAGAGCCATCTTCTGTTCATCAGTATCAGCCAGGACTACCAGCGGTATCCCTCCATAGGTAATATATTCATTCCATCCGTCAAAATTGTTTCCTTTATAAACAGACATAAATTCTGAGAAACTCAGCGGGTACATGTGTATTTCATCACCTCTGCCCCCGAATTCTGTTGCAATGTCTTTTGACAAAAACTTTGCATTGCTTCCGGTCACATACACATCACATTCCTTTTTATCAGCAAGTCCATTCAGAACACTGACAAATTCATCCATTAACTGCACTTCGTCTAAAAGGAAATAGTATTGCCGGTCATCTTTTATTTTACTTTTTGCCCAGGGGTAAAATACTTCCGGATCACAAAAATCAATATTATCGTACAAGTCGAAAGACATCTCAATGATATGATCTTCTTCAACTCCATCTTCAAGCAAATATTCCCTGAAAAGATTCCGCAGCAGAAATGATTTCCCGCATCTCCTGATACCGGTAATAATTTTTATTAGGCCATTATGTCTGCGCGATATAAGCTGCTCTAAATAGTAATCTCTCTTTATAACTATTTCCATACGATCCACCCGCTAAAAGAAATTTTGGTAAATTTTTGCCTTTATTTCTTATATAATACCATGCGTTCGCAAATATTCAAGACTGCTAAAAGAAATTTCGGTAAATTTTTACCGAAATTTCTTTTAGCATTGTGCTCTTCTCACATGTTATTTATCCGCATTTAATTCCTCAAATTTTGTCGCCATCGTCGGATTGTTGGCTGTCAGCTTTTTGACTGTCAGCCCATCTGCCTTGTCATTAGCCAGTCTGAGATTATTTTCAGTCGACAGCAGTGCTTCTTTCACCTTGTTCAGATGATCTATGGTCTTGTCGATTTCACCGATCGCTTTGCCGAATTTTTCACTGGCCAGACGATAATTACGCCCGAATTTTTCCTTGAAATCGAGAAGATCATTTTCGAAATTGGAAATGTCGATATTCTGATTTTTGACCAGTGCCAGTTCTTTCTGATATTCCAGCGAATTCATCGCCGCGTTTCTCAGCAGCGTTATCATCGGCACAAAGAACTGCGGCCGGATAACATACATCTTAGGATACCTGTAAGACACGTCCACTATCCCGTTGTTATACAATTCATTGTCGGCTTCAAGCAAAGAGACCAGCACTGCATATTCGCAGTTCTTTTCCTTCCTGTCCTTATCCAGTTCCTTCAGGAAATCCTCGTTCTTATGCTTGGTTGCAGTCTCGTCCATTTCATTCTTCATATCAAACATTATTGAAATGTACTCCAGACCGTTTTCGTCATAATCGCGATATATATAGTCTCCTTTGCTGCCCGTCCTGGCATCATTGTCTTTTTCGAAATATGCCGCCTGGAATCCGGTCGAGCGCAGTTTGTTAAATTCATTTTCACAATGCTGCTCCAGAGTCTCACCGATCATCTTCGTGGACATTTTCGCTTTCAGGTCTTTATAGTACGACAATAATTCTTCTTTATCCTTAAGCTCGGATTCATATTTATCTTTCAGGTTCTGCTCCTTGGTCTGGGCTTCTCTCTTTTCGGATTCTATGTCTTTCTGCAATGTCAATATCGTCTTTTCTTTTTCAGTAATATCATTCTGCATTGCGCTGGTCGCCTGGATGATCGCCAGCTGCTTATCGGTTTCGAACTTTTCCAGTCTGGCTTTTATTTCGCTGAACTCCTTTTCGCGTTCAGTCAAAATAGCAGCCTGTTCATTCGCGCACTTTTCTTTAACAAGCTCTATGGCATTACTTTTCTCATTTTCAAAAGCCGTTTTCTGATTAAGCAGCTCCTGATTAAATTCTTTATCCCGCACCTGTTTAACAATGGCGGCATAACCGGAATCGTCAACCTTAAAAACTTCACCACATTTTGGACATTTAATTTCCTGCATATTCAAATACCTTCCTTGTTTATTATTATAGTACAACGGGCTTATTTCTTTAACGGATTTC
>JALCRY010000013.1 GCA_022652985.1 Eubacteriaceae bacterium
TTGATTATCTGCCGTGTGGAACTGAAAAGGGCAAACCGTAAGTGATTGCGGGACGCAAAACTATAGGGTCTTATAGGGTTAAGACAGCCAGCTGCCATTTCTTCACAAGTTGAAACAAATGGCGGTTTTTTGTTTGCAATACAAATGAAAAACCCACGCGGAAGGAGTTGTTTTTTATGAGAGGTATGCAAAAACACAAGTCGTTTGACAGATGTGTTGCTGTCGTACTGGCGCTGATGATGCTGTTGGTATTCCCGATAGTATCCTTTTCTGATGTATTTGCGGGTAACGAACAGACATCGGAAGTGACTCAGCAGGTTACGACGGATACTACTGCTGTCGGCGATGAGGCTGTCAACGAAGAAGCGCAGCCAGAGGAACAAACAGATGTGTCGAGTGACACCGGAGCGGCTGAAGCGACAGCTAAGTCCGGTGAAGCGGGCGGATCAGGACAGACTGCGGATAATGATAAGTCGGCAGATACTGCTAAATCAGGAGCTTCCAAAGAAGAAGTTTCTTATCCGCGTCAGACTTTCTCAAAAAAAGTTGACGGCACAACAGTAAGTGTAGTAGCTGACGAGGGAGCTTTCCCTGACAATACTACTATGGAAGTAAGTGCAGTTCTTGATAGTGAAGTAAAAGACGCTGTCGAAGAAGCTGCGGACGGAGATCTTGCAGATATGCAGGCAATAGATATTACGTTCTATTGCGGCGGCGAAAAGGTACAGCCGAAGATCCCGGTCACAGTTCAGTTCTCGGGACTCGATATGGACGGAGACGGGATCGAAGTCTATCATATGAATTCCGACAACACGCAAGCAAGCAAACTTTCGGGGAGCAAATCAACAACAGCGGCAACTGTTGAAGCATCGACATTCTCGATATATGTTCTCGGAAGCATAAATGCTAACGAAGCAAAAGGAAATAATGAAAGCAAAAATGTCGTCCAGGCTGCCTATTATATTCTGCTGCCGAACAATACTACACCGGCAGATGGATCACCTCAGCCTGCGACAAATTATTATCCTGCACATGGCAATGCATATCATTCACTGCTGGGCAGTATTACCGAGGATGCATCCAATCAAGTGCGCAATGGTACGCCGATCTATAATGAATCCGGAGTTGATTCCAAATTGTATACTGCGCCGTTCACTACACTGCCGGAGAAATTTGTATCAGCATATCCCGAGTGCAGCGGCAAGACTGTAGTATGGTATGTTATCAAGCAGGAAGATGATACGTTACCACATGTTGACGGATATGTAAAAGACGTAGATGTGGCAGTCACGTATCATTCGAATTTCGATCCGGATGCGACATACAAAGATGCTGCACATCAGGTAAATGGGGCTTCAGTTAATTATAAAACAGGTGACACATATAGTGTAAGCGGTTATGACGCTACCGGGCTTGCGGCAAGGAGCGGATATTCGTTCGCAGGCTGGAGTACTGACAAAGATGCAACAAAAGCGCAGTATTCTGCAGACTCTACTTTCGTACTGCACAGTTCGGTTGATCTTTATGCGGTCTGGCAGAAAGCATCAACAACACAATATACAGTTACAAAGGTATGGAATGATAGTAACAGCACTGCAGACAGACCGGATAGTGTTACGATCAATCTGCTGGCCAACGGAACTGCGACGGGCAAAACAGTAGTATTGAACGATGATAACAACTGGACATATACCTGGACAAATCTTGAAAAGACAAATGCAGCAGGTGAGGCTATTACATACTCCGTTACTGAGGATGCTGTGGCAGGATACACTGCAGTAATAACGCCGTATAATAATGCTGCTTCAGTAGTGTACGGCAATAAAGTCGAGAAGGTTGAAGGCGGCAGCAATACCGTCAATATCGGCAGTGCGTCAAACATCAGCGATTTCTTTGTGGCAGTCAAGCAGGCAACGAAGTACTCACTCTGGACTGCGCAGCAAATGACCGCAGAACAGCAGCAGGCGATACAGCAGGCTGTATTGGCAAAGGACGGCAACGGGCAGGCTAAATTCGAATGGGAATTCCATACATTCCTTGATAATATGAAGGACAAGGTTTTCTCGGTATTTTCAGAAGAAGGTAGTAATTATGCAACCACGGCAAAGATATCTGTTAAGGATGGAAATCTTGTAATAGAATTTCCGAACGGAGGTTGGAGCCATCTGCATTACGGACAGGCGACAGCAGCATCATCGGGGAGCACAGTAACCAATACGCCGACCGAAGAGACTGTTGAAAAGACAGTTACCAAGACATGGTCAGACAATAATGACCAGGACGGGATCCGTCCGGACAGAGTACAGGTACAGCTTTATAACGGCACTACCGCAGTCGGAGACCCTGTCACATTAAATGCCGGTAACAGCTGGACACATACCTGGAACGATCTGCCAAAGAGCAGTAACGGAACGGACATAGTTTATACCGTGCGCGAAGTCAGTGTGCCTAACGGATACACATCAGCACAGACGACTGCGACAAACGGTGATGTCACGATCACGAACAGCCATACACCGGCAACTGTCAGCAAGACAGTTACCAAGACATGGTCAGACAATAATAACCAGGACGGGATCCGTCCGGCCAGCGTACAGGTACAGCTCTATAACGGCACTACCGCAGTCGGAGACCCTGTCACATTAAATGCTGGAAATCACTGGACATATACGTGGAGTAATCTGCAAAAGTACAATAACGGTCAGCAGATCAATTACACAGTTCGGGAAGTCAGTGTGCCTAACGGTTACACATCAGCACAGACGACTGCGACAAACGGCGACGTTACGATCACGAACAGCCATACGCCGGCAACTGTCAGCAAGACTGTTACAAAAGAATGGTCGGACGGAGGCAACCAGGACGGACTCCGTACGAACGGAGTACAGGTACAGCTCTATAACGGCACTACCGCAGTCGGAGACCCTGTCACATTAAATGCCGATAACAGCTGGACACATACATGGAACGATCTGCCAAAGTACAATAACGGCCAGCAGATCAATTACACAGTTGAAGAAGTCAGTGTGCCTGCCGGATACACTTCGGCACAGACGACTGCAGCAAACGGTGATGTCACCATTACTAACAGCCATACACCGGCAACTGTCAGCAAGACAGTTACAAAGGCATGGTCAGACAATAATGACCAGGACGGGATCCGTCCGGACAGCGTACAGGTACAGCTCTATAACGGCACTACCGCAGTCGGAGACCCTGTCACATTAAATGCCGATAACAGTTGGACACATACATGGAACGATCTGCCAAAGTACAATAACGGCCAGCAGATCAATTACACAGTTGAAGAAGTCAATGTGCCTGACGGATATACTGCGACACCGACGGCTTCGGCAGATGGTGCGGTCACGATCACGAACAGCCATACACCGGCAACGGTAGAAAGAACTGTTACAAAAGTATGGAATGACAATAATAATGCGTATGAAGCAAGGACAAGGAATGTTCAGGTACAGCTTTATGCAGACAATGAAGCATATGGAGAGCCGGTCACTCTGAGCGGCGGAACCGATAATGCAAACAGCGGCTGGACATATACCTGGACAAACCTGCCGCAGAAAAAGGCCGGAAAAGACATTACTTACACTGTTAGGGAAGTTAGTGTCCCGACAGGATATACGGCTGCATACACGGAAGAAGGAACAACATTTACGATCACAAACACATTTGATACTGTCAATATCGGTGCCATGAAGGTCTGGAACGACAGCGGATATGAGAATATGAGACCTGTAAAAGTTTCGGTTCAGCTTTACGCAAACGGAACGAGCAGAGGCGATGTCGTTGACCTCAGCGCTGATAATCAGTGGATGAAGATATGGAACGATCTTCCTAAGTATGACGCTGACGGAAATGAAATCACATACAGTGTCGCCGAGGTGAATGTACCGAGCGGATATACGGCAAGTGTAGAGAAGAATATGGATAACATTTTTGTTATCACCAACACCTACACTCCGATAATCACGCCGCCGGTAGAACCGCCGGAAACACCACCTATCGAACCGCCGGTGATCACACCTGATAATCCGACACCGGAGACACCTGCAGTCACACCTGCAGCGCCTAAGCCGGCCGCAGACAAATCAGCTGAAACCGGAGATGCATTCCCATATGCATGGTGGATGATGCTCGCTGCTGTTGGAGCAGCCGGAGCACTGATCATCGGGATCATAGGGAGAAGAAGAGAAGACGACAAATAACAATAACAACCCTTAAACCCTAATACCCAAAGGGAGGGCCGCAGACGATAACGTTTGCGGCTTTCCTGAATTTATGGCGTAAATGCTTAAGTATGTTGGACTATTTCGCCGACCGGTACTATAATAGGTGCATGTTAGCAATTATTTTTTCACCTGTATATCTCGCAGGCTGTTTCATTATTTTCCGCGATATTCTTCACTGGCTCCGGGCCTGTACGAAGATCGCGGAGCACAAAGTGTTCAGAGCCTGCTTCATCATCATGGGCGTTCTGATTTCCGGGACGCCGTTTTTCGGCGCTTTCTGGCGGCACTGCACACTGCAGCGCAATGTCCAGATATTCAGCGATTTCTGGCTCGGTGTGCTGCTGTATTTTTTCATGGCGCTTTTCACGCTGATTGTTGTCAGATTTATAATGGAAAAAACGCGCACGCTTCACATCGATACTAAGAATAACAGAAAGCATATCCTGATAGTGGGCTCGCTCATTATCGCGGCAGTAATAACCGTGTGTCTGTACGGTTTCCTGCACAGTAAGGATACGATTACGACGACGTATTCGGCGGATGTCGACAAGTCGTGCGGCAGCGTGAAGACGATGAAGATAGTGGAGATAGCTGATCTCCATTTAGGATATGATGCCGGTGAGAAAGAGATGCAGAAGGTCGTGAAGCTGGTCAATGCACAGCATCCGGATCTGATATGCGTGGCGGGCGACATATTCAACAATAATTACAGTGCGATCAAGGAACCGAATAAAGTAGCTGAAACGCTGGCCGGCATGAAAAGCAAATATGGTACATATGCCTGCTGGGGCAACCACGATGTGGCGGAACCGATAATGTTCGGATTTACTTTCAGCTCGAAAAAAGATCCGGCGGGGCATACCAAAGAAATGTACAGCTTTCTGAAGAAAGCTGATATAAATATACTTGAGGATGAAACCACACTCGTCGACGGCAAATTTTACATTGCCGGCAGACTTGATGCACACAAACCGGGCAAAGGCATTACAGCAAGAAAGACAGTAAAGCAGCTGCTCGGAGGAGCAGACAAGAGCAAGCCGGTGATCCTGCTCGATCACGAGCCGAAGGACCTTCAGGCGGCGGCTGACGCAGGAGCGGATCTCGATCTTTCGGGACACACTCACGACGGACAGTTTTTCCCGCTCAACCTTACGCAGGGAATGATGTGGGAGAATCCGTGCGGTGTTCTCAGGAAAGGTTCTATGACATCGGTAGTAACGTCCGGGACCGGCGTTTTCGGGCCGAGCATCAGAGTTGGAACAAATAGTGAAATTGTGAGTCTAAAAGTGACATTCAAGTAACAAAAGCTTGCAAACGTTGACACTTAATGGTAAAATGATTTTACTGGTCCAAGTGAAAGGATTTATGCTGATGAAAAATAGGGGTTTGAGCATAGTACTTTCGGCTTTTTTCATTGCGGCATTTTTAGTGATGCCATCTAATGTCGGGCCGGTAAAAGCAGCAACATCTGTTTTTAGTGTGTCCGGACTTTCTACTCCTGCGGAGCAGATGGTTACCGGAAGTTCTTTTAGTATCAAGGGTACTGTTAAATCAACTAAATCGAAGGTCAATATCAAAACCGTTACAGCAGGGATCACCGATGAAAGCGGTGCCTGGATAGAAGGCGAGAAGGCTGTGGCTTCACCGAAAGCAAAATCGTACAGTCTCAAAAAGCTCAACAGCAAGATAAAATTCGGATCGCTGGCCAACGGTACTTACTATTATAAAGTGACCGCGACAAACACAAAGAAAAAGACTCAGACAATAACGAACACAAAATTTACTGTCGTTACGATGTATATTTCCGACTGCACCGTTCCGCAGAATTATTACTATGGCACGAAGTTTGCAGCGAAAGGCAGGATCACTGCGGCGTATAAGCTGAAGTCCGTCAAGGTGGGACTGACGTCTACGAAGGGCAAGTTTGTGAAATCGTATTACATATCAAAGACTCCTAAAAAGACGTCTTTCGATGTCAGTGCTGAAGCGGCGAAGATAAACTTTGCCAAAGTGCCGGCCGGAACGTATTATTACAGAGTATGGGTGCAGGATGAAAAGGGCAATTCCGAGACTTTCGCCGATCAGAAATTTACGGTTTCTCAGTTTACGCTGACCGGTGCCAACAAACCGGGCACTCTGACGCAGGGAACATCGTATTCAATCAGCGGAAAAGTTACTTCCGCATTCAAGATCGCCTCGATCAGGATCGGAGCTGTCGATTCTGAGGATAAATGGGTGAGCGGAGTGAATGCTTCGGCAAAGCCTAAAGCTAAAACATACAGTATTTCCAAGGTCGATTCAAAGATCAAATTCGGGAAACTGGCAAAAGGATCATACAAATACCGCATCAGTGTGACTGATTCTAACGGCATCACGAAAAATATCGTGAATAAAACATTCAAAGTGAAGGCAGCGGCAACGACCACAGAAGATGATTCTTCGCAGGATTATTATACTGTCAACAACGGCGGGAAGATCCTTTCGTATAACCACACGCTATTCGAACAGATCGGCAAGCAGCCTTATTCGGGACCTTGCGGCGGCTACGCGATGGCGTACGGGCGTATGGTCATCGACGGATATTTCAATGCCGACGGATGGGGAAGCCAGCAGAGCAAGATAATTGATTATTACTGCGACGGCAGATCGTACGCCTACTGGGACAGAGCCGATGCGTACAGCGTTTATTACATGAAGTCGCTTAAGGCAAATCAGCTGGCGCTTTCGGAAGTTTCTGCGGGAAGGCCGTGCGTTCTGGCAGTCTGCACGACATCGTCGCCTAATCATTATGTGACGGTCATCGGCTATACGGCCGGAACGACTTATGATAATGTCACGATAAAGAATTTCATCATTCTTGACCCTGCAACAGGGACCAAGAGATATATAAAAGACACGTCATATCTGGACAAGTCGGACAGAGATATGACGCCTCAGCTGGTACGTTTCTCAAAATAGAAAAATACAATTCCATGCATAAAAAGCCGCGCGCCCGGGATCTGGTCCTCCGGCGCGCGGTGCGTTTTTGTGTTATTGAGATGTGCTGTCGTTTGTAACGTTATTGCCGCCGGTGGCTCCGTTGTCTTCCGTGCCGCCCTGATCGACTCCGTTTGAATCGGTTGTCGTTGAATCGCTGTTGTTGCTCTGCGTGCCGCTGCCGTTGTCGACCTCGCTGTTTTTATCAGTTGATGAACTGCCGGAGCTGCCTGAACTGCCGGAGCTGTCCGAACTGCCCGTATCGCTCTGCGAAGCGCTGTTGTCTGTTACCTGCTGTTCTGTCTGCGCCGCTGCGTGATCCGGCTTCCATTTGATTTCGTAATATGCGAATGCCGCACCTGCAAGAAGAAGTATGATCAGAATGATGATTATTGCGATCAGAGGACCGCGGCCCTTCTGCTTTTTGACTTTGACTTTTTTTACTGTTTTCGGCGCTCCGTGAGAAGAGTGACCGCGCTTTCCTCTTTTGCCGCGGCTGTCATCCTGCGGGGGCCGTTCTTCGTAGGCGGCATGATAGTATGAGTCATCATAGTATGGGTCGCCGTTCTGGTCGTAGCCGTATTTCTTCGTACCGTGCTCGGCATCGTGGCCGTATTCATATCCGGCTGCTGCGCCATAGCCCTTTGCGAATCCGTCTGTTTTCATAGCCTGCTCATGCTGTGCGCGTACTTTTGCGTCCTCCTGCATCTGCCTGAGCTGTTCTTCCGTGTATTGTTCTGCTTCTTCTCCGACGAAAGTGTCGCGTTCAGCCATTTTTTTCGCCCGGCGGCCTCTTGCGGCCCGCGTGCCTAATCCTTCATCGCTGTCTTTCCAGTTGCCGAATATATCCGTATCCCCGACTCTGCGCAGCGGTGCGCCGCAGTTCGGGCATTTGTATGATACGTCCGCAACTGCATGCCCGCAGTGGGGACATTTTATAAGTGCCATAATATCTGCTCCTTTCGAACTCACAGAGTTCTGCTATATATTAACAAGTTTACTTGTAGAATACAAGAAAAAGAGGTGAAAGGAGACTGCGTATGTGATATAATGTTTGAGATAAAAATGACTGTTTTCCGCCAAAAACGGGCAACGGTCATTAAAAATAACAATTGTGTAAGGAGACATCATGGAACCCAAATACAAACGAGTGATACTCAAAATAAGCGGTGAGGCGCTTGCCGGCGAAACCAGATTCGGCATAAACGAAGACATGCTCGAAAAGGTCGCCAGGCAGGTCAAGGAGGTCAATGATCTCGGCGTCGAAGTCGCTATAGTTGTAGGAGGCGGAAATTTCTGGAGAGGCCGCACCAGCAGGAATATGGACAGGGGCACAGCCGATTACATAGGTATGCTGGCCACGGTCATGAATGCAATGGCGCTGCAGGCTTCGCTGGAAGCGATAGGTGTGCCTACGAGGGTGCAGACCGCCATCGAGATGAGGGAAGTCGCAGAGCCGTACATAAGAAGAAGAGCTATCCACCAGCTCGAGGAGCACAAAGTTGTTATCTTCGGCGCCGGTACGGGAAATCCTTTCTTCTCGACAGATACGACAGCGGCCCTGAGAGCAGCCGAAATAGATGCGGATGTTATACTTCTGGCGAAGAACATCGATGCAGTATATTCGGCGGATCCTGCCATGGATCCTGATGCGGTGAAGTATGACAGGCTGACGCACTGGGAAGTTCTTGAAAAAGATCTGAAGGTCATGGACAGCACGGCGGCTTCACTCTGCAGAGACAATGATATAGACATACATGTATTCGGCATCGCGGAAGAGGGAAATGTCCTCAGAGCGGTGTACGGCGAGCAGATCGGTACAATAATAACATCATAGTTTGAACGGAGGTAAACAAATGAGTGACGTGATCATGGACAAGCTGGGAGAAAAAGTTGACAAGAGCCTGGCAAATCTTAAAGAAAATCTGAACAGCGTAAGAGCGGGAAGGGCAAATCCTGCACTGCTCGACAAAATCATGGTTGACTATTATGGTTCTCCGACACCGCTCAAACAGCTTGCAAACATAGCTGTATCGGATCCGAGAACTCTGACTGTCACACCTTTCGATCCTAAATCGATAGGTTCGGTGGAGCATGCGATCGCTGCCGCTAATATCGGCATCAATCCTGTCAACGACGGGAAAGTAGTAAGACTTTCGATACCTCAGCTGACAGAAGAGAGAAGAAAAGACCTCGCAAAGGAAGCAAAGAAACTCGGCGAGGAAGCCAAGGTGGCTGTCAGGAACCTCAGAAGGACAGCCAACGAAGATATCAAGAAACTGGAAAAGGCCGGAGACTATACGGAAGATGATGTAAAAGAGACAGAAGAAGAAGTCAAGAAAGCAGTTGAAAAAGCCATTAAAGATATCGATGAGATCGTAGCTAAAAAAGACAGGGATATCATGGAAGTGTAATATATGCTTGATATAAACAGAATGCCCGTCCACGTTGCCATCATTATGGATGGCAACGGGAGATGGGCCGAAAAGAGAAAACTGCCCCGCGTCATGGGGCACAATGCCGGTATGAAGTCCATGACGGAAATAGTCAGAAGAGCTTCTGATCTCGGCATAAAGTATCTTACCGTTTACGCATTTTCAACGGAGAACTGGAAACGTTCGAAAGAGGAAGTAAGCGGCATTTTTAAGCTATTGGTTAAATACGTGGATCTTGAACTTGACGAACTCTGCAGGAATAATGTCAGGGTCAGGATCTTCGGTGATTATGAGGGCATGGGAGAAGCGGTTAAAGACCGTCTCGACAAAACGCTCGGCGACACAAAAGACAACACGGGACTTGAATTCAACATCTGCCTGGATTACGGCAGCAGAGACGAGATGACGAAAGCTGTCCGCGCGATCGCGCGCGAAGTGAAAGATGGAGAGCTGAAAAGTGAAGACATTACGGAAGAGACTATTTCAGCGCATCTTTTCACAGGACTCGCAGGAGTCCCGGATCCGGATGTCATCATAAGGACGAGCGGAGAAGAAAGACTTTCGAACTTCCTGCTCTGGCAGTGCGCATACAGTGAGATGATATTCACCCCTGTACTGTGGCCGGACTATACTCCGGAAGAGTTTGAAAAATCGCTTGAAGAATTCCAGAGCAGAGACAGAAGATTCGGCGGAAGGAAAGAGACTAAATGAAGACAAGAATTTTATCAGGCCTGATGATGGTACCGTTTTTTATATTCATACTGCTGGGCGGCTATTGGCTGATGGCGTTTATTTTCGTTATCAGTCTGATGGGTGTTTACGAATTCTATAAGGGATTCCATTCCATGGATGTTCATCCGTCGTATCCGATAGCGGTCTGTTCGGCAGTAATGCTTTACTGTGTGAATCTTTTGGGCGGAGACGAAAGGTGGTTCATGCTTTGGTTCTTCCTGACGATACTGGCAAGCCTGCTTTATCTCTTTAAGATAGAGGAGCGCAAGCTCGAAGACGCGATGGCGACCATAACAGGTATTTTCTACGTGGTGTTCTTCATGTATAATATGGTACTCGTTGATCAGTCGGGACCTTCGACGCATCTCATGGTGTGGATCGTGCTGTTCTCGGCGTTCGGGACCGACATATTCGCCTACTTCGGCGGCGTTGCTTTCGGAAAGCACAAGCTCTGTCCGAAGATCAGTCCGAAGAAAACCATAGAGGGATCGGTGTGCGGCATACTGGGAGCGATGCTTCTGTGCGGACTTATCGGATTCTTCTTTATTAAACCGATGCTCATGCACTGTATAATACTCGGAGCGCTCGGTGGCGTCATCACACAGTTCGGAGACCTTACGGCCTCAATATTCAAAAGACATATGGGCATCAAAGATTACGGAAAGCTGATACCGGGACACGGCGGGATCATGGACAGATTCGACAGTGTACTGTTCGCAGCGCCGATGGTGTATTTTTACATCACGTTTGTGATTCTTTAAGGATGAAAAGATATAATAAGGCTATGAAAAAGATTGCAATACTCGGGAGTACTGGTTCCATAGGAACTCAGGCTCTCGATGTCATAAGGAACAACCCTGATTTGTTCAGGGCTTCGGTGCTGTCCTGCGCGGCAAGGATCGGGGATCTGGAAAAGCAGATCGCGGAATTCCGACCCGACATGGTTTGCGTTGCAGAAGAGAACGACGCGAAGGAGCTGGCGAAAAAGTACAGGAGAACCGAAATCGTCTGGGGCGGCCGCGGACTTATTACTGCAGCCTCGTCCGACTGCGACGTAGTGCTCAATTCTCTGGTCGGCATAAGAGGACTCGAGCCGACATATAATGCGATACTTGCGGGAAACGATATCGCTCTTGCGAATAAGGAAACGCTTGTGGCCGGCGGAGAACTGATCATGAAAACGGTTGCTGAGAGGGGTGTATCGATGCTCCCTGTGGACAGCGAACACAGTGCGATTTTTCAGTGCCTTCAGGGCAGCGCAGGGAATAAGATAAGAAGAATATTGCTGACCGCATCGGGCGGACCTTTCTTCGATATGCCGGAGTCTGAACTTTCGGAAGTGACTGTAGAGCAGGCACTGGCGCACCCTAACTGGTCGATGGGGGACAAGATTACGATAGATTCCGCGACTATGATGAACAAGGGATTTGAGGTCATAGAAGCAAAATGGCTTTTCGGGGTCGATCTGGACCGTGTTGAAGTGCTGGTGCATCGTCAGAGCATTCTTCATTCGGCGGTCGAATTTGAAGACGGAGCTGTGATCGCGCAGCTGGGCGTGCCTGATATGCGTTTGCCGATAAAATATGCGCTGACATATCCCGCAAGGATAACTGACGATTTTCCGAAGCTGGATTTTTGCAAAGAAGGCGCGGAACTGACTTTTGAAAAGCCGGATATTGAAAAATTTAAGTGTCTGAAGCTGGCATATGAGGCCGCGAAGGCGGGCGGAAGCTACACGATCGCTCTCAACGGGGCGAATGAAGTGCTCGTACAACTGTTTCTTGAGGGGAAGATCAAGTTTACACAGATACCTGAAACGCTGGAAAGGCTGCTCGACAGTCATGTGCCGCGGAACGCGGACGATCTCGGGAGCATTTTGGAAGTGGATAAAGAAATCAGAAGAGCGGCTTTATCGTTCTTTGGAATTGGAGAATAAATGAATTTAGCAATTACCATTATCATAGGAATAATAATGTTCTGTCTGCTGATACTCGTTCACGAGTTCGGGCACTTCATTACTGCCAAGGCATGCGGCGTCAAGGTCAACGAGTTTTCTCTCGGCATGGGTCCGCAGATCTGGAGCAGGCAGAAGGGCGAGACGAAGTACTCGTTCCGCGCGCTGCCGATCGGCGGATTCTGCGCGATGGAAGGAGAAGACGAGGACAGCGACGACGACAGGGCGTTCAATAAAAAGAGCGCGCCGAGGAAGGGCCTGATAGTGTGCGCCGGAGCGTTCATGAATCTGGTGACCTGTATCGTGCTCATGATCATCGTGTGCTTTGTCATAGGGACCGCTTCAACGACGATCGGATCGTTCCTGAGCAACAGCAATTTCCAGAAAGCAGGACTCAGGGTCGGCGACAAGATCGTGCAGGTCGACGACAAAAAAATCAGCGGCTGGGAAGATGTAAGCAAAGCGCTCGCGGGAGTCGGCAGCAAAGACAAAGTGTCGGTAACGGTCGAAAGAGACGGACAGGAAGTGACAGTCAAGTCGACGCTTATGAACAACAACGGTTCTTACATCATCGGCATACATCCGAAGATGGTCAGGAACCCGGTGAAGTGTGTCGCGAACGGTTTCATTTCGACGTGGAACATGACCAAGTCCATGTACAAGGTCATCGTGCAGCTGTTTTCGGGACAGGTCTCGACCAAGGAGCTTTCAGGACCGGTCGGGATATTCTACATGGTCGGCGAGTCCGCGCATCAGGGATTCATTTACGTGATCTATCTGACAGCGCTCATAAGCCTGAACCTGGCAATAGTGAATATGCTGCCTCTGCCTGCACTTGACGGCGGAAGGCTGCTGCTGATAATAATAAGAAGATTTACAGGAAAACTTATCTCGGATTCTACTGAGAACAAGATAAATTTCGTCGGTCTGATGCTGCTGTTTGGGCTGATGATCTATGTGACGTTCAATGATGTACTGAGGTTTATAGTACCGGCATTTAAATAGGAAGTGATAATATGAGCAGTAAGAAAAGTGTCATGTGCGGAGGCGTGCAGATAGGCGGAGGCGCGCCGATCTCGATCCAGTCAATGACAAATGTTGACACGCACAATATTAAGGCTGCCGTCAGGCAGACAAAACAGCTGATGGATCTCGGCTGCGACATTATGAGGATAGCGGTGCCGGATAAGGATGCGGCGCTGGCGTTCGGCGAGATCAAAAAGCAGCTGCCGGACGTTCCGATCATAGCGGACATCCATTTTGACTATGAACTGGCGATCGCGGCAATAGACAACGGCGCTGATGCTGTCAGGATCAACCCCGGCAATATCGGCAGCGAGAGCAGAGTGCGGGCGATCGTCTGGTCCGCCAGGCACCACGGCATTCCGATCAGGATCGGCGTGAATTCGGGCTCACTGGAAAAAGATATTCTGGACAATATGGGCATGACGGCGGACGCTCTGGCGGAAAGCGCGATGAGGAACGTCGAGCTGGTCGAGAAGATGGATTTTGATGATATAGTAATATCCGTGAAATGTTCTGATGTTCAGATGACTTTCGACGCGTACAGGAAGGTCGCAGCCATGACAGATCATCCGCTGCATATAGGCGTGACGGAGGCGGGCACTTATGAAGAAGCGCTGATGAAATCGGCGGTCGGCCTCGGCGGGCTCATCATGAGCGGCATTGGCGATACGATGCGCGTTTCTATAACCGGAGATCCGGCGCAGGAGCCGGGAGCGGCGATAAAGATCCTCGAGGCGGCAGGCGCGAGACAGAAAGCAATCAATTTCGTTTCCTGTCCGACGTGCGGCAGAACCAAAGTGGATCTGGCCAAGATAGCCGGAGAAGTCGAGAAGAGACTTTCAGGCACAGCAAAACAGAGAAAGGAAAACGGAAAGAGACCGATCACCGTAGCGGTGATGGGCTGCGAGGTGAACGGACCGGGCGAGGCTTCTCAGGCCGACGTCGGCGTTGCCTGCGGTGAGAACAAGGGCCTGCTGTTCGCGCACGGGGAAAGCATAAGGACCGTGCCTGCTGATCAGATAGCGGATGCTCTCGTGGATATGGTCTCAAAACTTGATTAAGATATGGAAAGACTTCTCGATAAATATTTGAAAGAGGGATATGAATACAAAATAGAAAAGGCCGTGCTCTCGAAGTCAGCAGTGCTGACGGCGGAAGTCGGGGTCAATTTTGTCGTGCCTTTCAAGGCCCTGCCGGAGCTCAAAGAAGAACTCCGCAGCAGGATCGAAGGGGTCTCGGATGTGAGGATAATATTTCATTACCGCGATATGGTGCAGGACGAGGAAAGCATTATCAGGGAGTATATCCCGTACCTGCGCAGTCTGACTGAAAGGTCGGGAGGCGTTATGGCTCAGTCGCTGGTCGGCGAATATGATCTGGAGGACGGTTGTCTGACGGAGTATGTAGTCGGCCTGACCGCAGAGCAGGTGCTGAACGACAACCTTTCCGGAAAGTTTTCCCGGATACTCAGGGACAACTTCGGGCTGAACACTGTAGTGAGATTCGCGAACCACGATGAAAAGCTCGCCAGGACAAAGGCGGAAATACAGAAATGCATGGCCGAGGAACCGGAGCCTCCTCAGAAAAAGGCGCCGGCCAAAAAGTCCGGCGTGAAAAAGCTCGGGAACAGGATACTCGGACGCCCGGCATCGGGAACGCCGGTGCCGATAGCATCGCTGAACGCGGCGAGCGGAGATGTCGTCTGCATTGGCGATGTTTTCAGCATCGAGTCCCGCGTCGTGAAAAGCGGCAGGGTGCTCGCTACTGTTTTATTTACGGATTACAAGACGTCGATGGCGGCGAAGTTTTTTACCAAGGCTGAGAACTGGGAAAGCATTGCGGATGCTCTGAATAAAGGCGACCGGATCAAGGTCGGCGGTTCTGCCGAAATGGATCAGTTCACACAGCAGCTTGTCATCATGGCGAAAAGCATAGAAAAAATCGAGAAAACAGTCCGGGAAGACCATGCGGAGAAAAAACGTGTCGAGTTGCACTGTCATACCAAAATGAGCGCGATGGACGGACTGAACGATATTACTGCACTCGTGAACGAGGTGAAAGACTGGGGGCACACGGCTCTCGCGATCACCGACCATGGCGTCTGTCAGGCACTTCCGGAGGCGTATTCCGCGGCGAAAGGCGCAATGAAGATCATTATGGGAGTGGAAGGCTACCTTTACGATGACGCGGACAGCCACAATCCCGACGGTTCGATCAATTACAAGAAAAAAGGAACCTACCACATAATCATACTCGCGCAGACGCAGAAGGGTCTCCGCAACCTGTACAAACTAGTTTCGGAGTCGCATCTGCATTACTTCTACAAACGTCCGCGCATCCCGCGGTCGCTTCTGGAGGAGAACCGCGAAGGGCTGATCATCGGATCCGCGTGCGAGGCGGGCGAGCTTTACCGCGCGGTGGAGAAACATCTGCCGGATGAGGAGATCATGAAGATCGCTTCGTATTATGATTATCTGGAGATACAGCCGCTCTGCAACAATCAGTTCCTTATCAACAACGGAACGGCGGCGGACAAAGAAGAGCTGCAGGCTCACAACAGGAAGATCATCGATATCGGCAAGAAGCTGGGCAAGCCGACTGTCGCGACTACGGACGCGCATTTCGGAGGACCGGAAGAGGCGCTCTACCGCAATATCCTGCTGTCGGGGCAGGGCTTCAAGGATACAAATGACGGGCTTTATGTCAGGACGACTGAAGAAATGCTCGAGGAGTTTTCATACCTCGGCGAGGATCTCGCACGTGAGGTCGTAATAGACAATACTAATCTGATCGCCGATATGATCGCGGATGTCAGGCCTGTGCCTGAGGAAAAATATCCGCCGACGATACCGGATTCGGATAATATCCTGCGTGAATCGTGCGAGAAAAAAGCTGCGGAAATATACGGCTCTCCGCTTCCTGACCTGATCCGCGAGAGACTGGACAAGGAGCTGAATGCCATCATAGGCAACGGCTATTCAGTAATGTACGTCTCCGCGAAGATGCTGGTTGAGAAGTCAAACTCTGACGGCTATCTGGTCGGTTCAAGAGGTTCGGTCGGGTCTTCTTTTGCGGCGACGATGTCGGGGATAACAGAGGTAAATCCGCTGGCTCCTCATTATATATGTCCGAACTGCAAGAAGCTGATCTGGGGCGATCTGGAAACGTACCAGACCGGTGTCGATATGCCGGATATGGACTGCCCGGAATGCGGCACGAAGATGCACAAGGACGGCTTCAATATCCCGTTCGAGACCTTCCTAGGATTTACGGGTAATAAAGAGCCTGATATCGACCTCAATTTCGCCGGTGAATATCAGTCGACGGCGCACCGGTACGTTGGCGCGATCTTCGGCGAAGAGAATGTTTTCAAGGCCGGGACTGTCGGTACGCTGGCGTCCAAAACAGCCTACGGTTTTGTAATGAAATATTACGAGGAGCGGGGCATTCCGGTGAACCGCTACGAAGTCGAGCGTCTGACCGAGGGCTGCACGGGCGTCAAGAGAACGACCGGCCAGCACCCGGGCGGTATAGTAATAGTTCCGCGCGGTCATTCGATCTATGAGTTCTGCCCTGTGCAGAGACCGGCGAACGACACCACGACAGATATTATTACGACGCATTTCGATTACCATAAGATCGATCACAACCTTCTGAAACTCGATATCCTGGGACACGATGTCCCTTCGATGATCAGGCACCTCCAGGACATGACGGGCCAGGACCCGCTGGATGTACCGCTCGACGACAAGGACACGATGGAGATCTTCACGGGCATCGAAGGCCTGAACATAGTAGATCCGAATTACCGCTTCAACCACGGAACCTACGGGATCCCCGAATTCGGCACCAAGTTCGTCAGACAGATGCTGGACGACACAAAGCCGAAAAAGTTTGCGGATCTTATACGAATATCCGGTTTCTCGCACGGTACGAACGTATGGCTGAACAACGCCCAGGACTATATCCGGAGCGGCGAGGCCACGATGGACAACGCCATCTCGACGCGAGACGACATCATGAACTACCTGATCGGAAAAGGCGTGCCGAATGCCGACGCTTTCGGGATAATGGAGAAGGTCCGTAAAGGCAAGGGCGTGTCGGATGAATATGCCGAAGTAATGCTCTCTCACGGCGTACCGCAGTGGTACCTTGATTCGTGCAGGAAGATATCCTACATGTTCCCGCGCGCACACGCCGTCGCATACGTGATGATGTCATTCCGTATCGCGTATTATAAAGTGCATTATCCGGCGGAATTTTACGCGGTCTATCTCACAACGAAGATCGCTGACTTCAACTGGGAAGTAATATGCCAGGGCACGCAGGCTGTCATCAACAGGATGGAAGCCATCACGATCAAGGGCAACAATGCCACCGCCAAAGAAAATGACGAGCTGACGGTGCTGGAAATAGTGTACGAAATGTTTGCAAGAGGATACGAATTCCTCCAGCCTTCGCTGGAATACTCTGAAGCAGCGCGCTTCAGTGTCAAGGACGGCAAAGTAGTTGTCCCGATCGCCGGGCTGAACGGCGTCGGCGATACCATTGCCAAATCCATCATAGAAGCACAGGAAGAGAGACCTTTCGCGACGATCGAAGACATGCAGGACCGCGTCAAGGCGAACAAGACCGTAATAGAAGTAATGCGTTCGTTCGGTCTTCTCGACGGCATGCCGGAATCAGATCAGATGAGTTTCTTCGGCTGAGTTTTTCGGTCTGGTGTCAGCGGTCGAATGTCTACGGCGGGGTGTTTTCGGCCGACGGCACAGCCGGCAAATTATTCGGCAGAAGCGTCGGCGAAAAATCATGTGGGATCGGCCAAAGATTTTTCAGAAGATTTTTTTCGCCGGGACCCCGTTTTTATACGAGGTACATACGAATATTATATATAGCGGCAGTAAAGCCGCGAATATAATATTCTCATCACACACAACAATATTCCAAAAACAGCTTTTCAGGCCTGAGGCCTGAGAAGCTGTTTTTTCAGATCAAAAAGAGAAACCCCGCGAATTGGCAATGCGCGGTATCTTGCTTGAAAACATTACTGCCGCAGTAGTTGGCGACGTGACGATGGTTGGCAATGCGCGGGGAACAGCTGAAAAAATGGGTTGAGTCGAAATAAGGTACCAAACAGGCAAATAATCTGACATTGGTACCTTGTCCAATGGGCTACAGCGATTGAGCAATGGCTCAGACCGCGAAATCCCCTTTTTTCCATGTGTTTCTCGATGGCCGATCGCTGCAGCCCACATCTTAAGGTACCAAACAAGTGAAATATCTTTAGTTGGTACCTTATTTTGAAACCGGGGGAAAACAGAGAGGCGGGCGGCGACAATTTAGAGGCCGAGAGCGTTGACGGAACATAAAAATTACCATATAATGGAAATAACGGCCGGCAAGACAGGCATCCAAACGAGATGTGCAGGTATTCGGACGGAATGTGCAGGCAGCCCGGCTGACAAAGCCGGTATATCAGTAAAAGGTTTTTTAATGTTCTATGAAAGGATTATTGATGTTCAGGGAAATGGCTTTTATGGAAATGGCTGAAAAGGAATTATCCAGAAATAAAGAAACGCTTAAGGAGATGGACAGACTTTTGCATGAGCTGTTTGACGGGAGGCTGAAAAGACAGCAGTTAGTGAACGGCATGAAATATATGGTTCAGGAAAACGGAGCGGGGTGCGGATTCACATGCATCAATTCATCCTGGCCAGGCTGCAGCGATTTCCTTGATGAGGTGACTTCGCGCCGCATACTGGTTAAAGGAAAGAAAATCGTTGCTGAAAATATCAGGCGGCTTGAGGATATGCTTCGGGGGTATGGAGTTTATGATCCGGCAGCAATTCACAGGTCGCTGGGGGGAACGTACGGTGAATGTGAATTTTCCAGGGCTTTTATTAATGATGACATAGATCCGCGGAAATGGCTGGTTGAGGATTATGAAAAAAATCCTTCTCATCCGGAGAACCTGAAATATGAAACGAAGCAGGGCGAGCTTACCAGATCGAAATCGGAGTCGATCATATACGACGAGCTGCATAATGCAGGTATCTGGTTTCGATACGAGTGCAGGTTCGAAATACATACGAGGTGCCGCATGTGCACTTATTATCCGGATTTTATGATTTTGCGGAAGCGTGACAGGCGCATAATTCTGTGGGAGCATTTCGGCAAGATGGATGACCCGGAATATCATGTGAAGACAATACAAAAGATACGCGACTATGCGGCATGCGGGTATTACTGCGGCCTGAATCTGATCATGACACAGGAAACCGGGGAAGAGCCGTTCACATCCCGGGAAGCTGAAGAAACGATAAGGATCATGCAGCAATAAAAAAGGCCTGCCGTGCAGATGCACAGCAGGTCCTGTAATGTTCGTTTTATTTCGCGTTTCTGAGGCGGATGGCTTCATCCACTATCGCGGCGGCGACGTCGAACTTGGAGAGTTTCTCAAGCTGTATTTCGCTGCTGGCAGTAATAATGGTGCAGACGTTAGTGTCTGTGCCGAATCCGGCGCCTTCGACTTTGAGATTGTTCGCGACGATCATGTCGACATTCTTTTTGGTGAGTTTCTTTCTGGAGTTTTCGAGCATGTTCTGCGTTTCCATCGAAAATCCGCAGAGTATCTGGCCCGGCTTTTTGCGGCTGCCCAGTTCCATCAATATGTCCTTGGTGCGCTCCAGCTCTATTTTCAGATCGCCGTCTTTTTTCTTTACTTTATCGTCGTATTTGACGGCAGGCGTGTAGTCTGCTACGGCTGCGGCTTTGAAAACAAAGTCCGCGTTTTCCGCGCGTGATGTTACTTCATCATACATGTCCTGCGTGGATTTTACTCTTACGACATCCACGAAACGCGGCGGCTCGATAGCGGTCTCGCCGGTTACAAGTGTGACATTTGCGCCTCTGAGCATGCAGACCTTCGCGATCGCGTAGCCCATTTTCCCGGTCGAGTGATTCGTAATAAATCTGACAGGATCCATAGACTCCTGAGTCGGCCCCGCGGTCACGAGAACGTTCACACCGGCCATGTCTTTTTCCGCGGCCAGGTCCCGGAGAATGTATTCCAGGAGATCCGAAGGCTCAGGCATCTTGCCGGCGCCGACATCGTTGCAGGCGAGGAGGCCGTAGGCAGGGTCGATGATCTCGAAGCCGTAATGTGCGAGCTTTTTGAGATTGTCCTGCGTGATAGGATTTTCGTACATGTTCGTGTTCATTGCCGGCGCGACGAGTTTTTTGCAGGTTGCCGCCAGCGTTACGGTTGTAAGCATGTCGTCGGCAATGCCCGCTGCCAGTTTGGCGATCGCATCTGCGGAGGCAGGGGCAATCATGATGAGGTCAGCCTTTTTCGCAATCGAGATGTGGGTGATTTCATATTTGAAATCACGTTCAAAGGTGTCTATGATGCATCTGTTCCCGGTGAGCGATTCAAATGTCAGCGGAGTGATGAATTCAGCTGCGTTTTTCGTCATTATTACCTGAACATCGGCCTCCTGTTTTTTGAGGGCGCTCGCAAGGTATGCCGCTTTATAGGCAGCGATACTTCCCGTAATCCCGAGAACTACACATTTTCCTTTTAACATTTTTTCCTTCTTCCTCTGCGCCGCAGGGTGCGGCTCACAATTCACTATATTATGGATATTTTAACGTGCTGAAAGGCGAAAATCAACTATTACATGAACGGGCAGTAATGGTTTTGCGCGGGCAGGCGGGTCTGTCAGGCGATATGTGCGGCGCGGGCAAATAAACATTTGTCAGAAAACGCGTGTTTTCTTGCAATCAAAGCTGTATCATGTTAATATATCAATGTAATCATACTAGTATTGTAAGACAGGAGTGCTCATGGAGCACTCCTATATTTATGGAGTTAGACATGGCGAAAGCAAAAATAAAAGACGCCGTCTCGGATATACTGGCAGAGTTTCTTGAGAATGAAGGACTCGAGCTTTACAACGTCGAGTTCATCAAAGAATCAAAAGACTGGTTCCTGAGGGTCTACATCGACAAGGTGCAGGATCCTTCCGGGGACGAACAGTATGTCGGCACGGACGATTGCGAAAAAGTCAGCCGCTATCTCAGCGAAAAACTTGACGAAGATAATATGATCGAACAGAAATATTACCTGGAAGTAAGTTCGCCGGGGATGGACAGAGAACTGATCACAGACGCACATTATGAGAGATTCAAAGGCCGTCAGGTAGAGGTGAAGCTGTATAAGGCGATAGACGGGACCAAAACGGTGAGCGGGGAACTGCTGGGCATCGGAGATGCAGGCATCCTCGTAAAAGACGAGAAAGATAAAATATGGACGCTGCCGAAGGATACCGTAGCGAAGACCAGACTGGCAGTGATTTTTTAAAAGCGAAAAGATACAGGAGGAATATTTTCGATGAATAAGGAGTTTATTGAGGCGATAGATGCGCTCGAAAAAGAAAAGGGAATTTCCAAGGAAATGCTTTTTGAAGCCATCGAATCGGCTCTTATATCTGCATATAAGAAGAACTACGGAGCCAACGGCAACGTAGGAGTTGAGATGGACAGAGAAGAGGGCGAGATCACCGTCTACATGAGGATGGATGTCGTCGACGAAGTCGAAGATGAAAGCGTGCAGATATCCGTGGAGGATGCAAAGGAAATAGACCCTGCATACGAAGTCGGCGATGTTGTGGAGTATCAGGTCAAGCCTGAGGACTTCGGCAGGATCGCAGCGCAGACCGCTAAGCAGGTAGTCGTTCAGAGAATAAGAGAAGCCGAAAGAGGCATGATTTTCGACAACTATATCGAGAAGACGGGCGAAGTCGTTACCGGTACCGTACAGAGAAAGAGCAACGAAACGATCTTTGTCAATATGGGCAGGACCGAGGGAATACTGCCGGTCAAGGAACAAGTGCCGGGCGAAAACTTCAATGTCAACGACAGGATCAAAGTCTATATTATGGATGTAAAAAAGACGACAAAGGGACCGCAGGTATTTTTGTCGAGGTCGCATCCGGGACTGGTCAAGAGACTGTTCGAGCAGGAAGTCCCTGAAATAGAAGACGGCATAGTAGAGATAAAGAGCATTGCGAGAGAAGCCGGTTCCAGAACCAAAATGGCGGTTTACACCGAGGATGAAAACGTGGATCCGGTCGGCGCGTGCGTAGGAACAAGAGGATCGAGAGTGCAGAGCATCGTCGATGAACTTTTCAATGAAAAGATCGACATCATCAACTGGAGCGATGATCCGCACGAACTTATCAGTAATGTCCTTTCGCCGGCAAAAGTCGAAAGCGTATCGATCAATGAGGCGGACAAAATCGCCACGGTTGTAGTCCCGGACTATCAGCTGTCGCTGGCAATAGGAAAATCCGGACAGAACGTAAGGCTGGCCGCAAAACTCTGCGGATGGAAAATAGATATCAAGAGTCATACTCAGATGGAGGAAGGCGCAGCGGAAGACGAATACGAAGACGAATATGATGATGAGTATTCGGAAGAAACAGCAGATACAGCCGAGGCAGCTGAGAAAACAACGGGAGAAGCAGAGGACATCGACGAAGACATCGACGACGATTATGAAGAGGCTGAAGACGAAGAGACGGATGATGCCGCAGAAGCTGAAGAAGCTGAAGAAGACGACGAAGAAGATGAAGATGAAGAGACTGAAATCTTTGATGGTGTCGAAGGATCCGCAGAAGTCGATTATCAGGAAATCGAAGACGAAGAGACCGAAGACGTCGAAGGAGCCGGTGCTGAAGAAACAGAAACTGAAGCCGCCGAGCCGGAAGAAGAGGTCGAGACGGAAGAAACTGAAGAGGAAGAGAAATAGTTGAAAGAAAAAAGAGATCCTATGAGAAAGTGCGTGGGCTGCAATGTGTCCAGGCCGCAGAAAGAACTGGTACGTCTGGCATGTGCGGACGGCAGGGTGTTTGTCGACAGGGACGGGAAAGCTCCGGGAAGAGGAGTGTACTTGTGTCCTGATGCTTCGTGTGTAAAAAAAGCGAAAAAGAAGAATGCACTGCAGCGCAGTTTCGGGGTCGCGATCGATGCCGGGAAACTGGAAGAATTGCTGAAGGAGGTAGAAGATAATGGGAAAACCTGAAAGCCTGATGGGCTTTGCAGCCAGATCTAAAAGCCTCGTTTCCGGTTCGAACACTTGTGAGATAAATGCCAAGAAGGGAAAACTCAGATTGCTGATAGTAGCTGAAGATATCGCCGAAGGCAGCCGTGAAAAGATGGTCAGGCTGGCTGAGTCAGGAGGTATCCCCTACAGGATATACGGAAAGAGCGACGATCTGTCGCATATTACCGGCACTTCGGGACGAAGTGTCTTCGGGATAACGGACCGCGGATTTGCGGATTCGATAATGAAAGAAATAGATATTACTTTAGATACAGAGCAAGCTAAGAATAAGGAGGTGTTCTGATGACGATCAAAATTAAGGATCTTGCAGAAGAACTCAACATAACAGCGAAAGAGCTGGTTGAAAAAGCGAAAGCAATGGGGCTGGAAGCAAAAACAGTGAGCAGCACATTGTCGGAAATAGACGGGAAGGCGCTGAAGAACGCAATACTGGCAAAGAGGGCAAAAGGTGCTGAAACAAAAATAGTGAAGGCGCCGAAGAAAGCCGATGAAGATGACGGGGACGCGTCAAAAGTAAAGCTCAAGGCGGCGAAGGTAAAAGAAGTGCTGCCGAAGAAAAAGAGCGCGCCGGCGAGAAGAGCGGCGGATGATGAAAAGCCTGTAACGCGCAAGCCGCCTATTGGCAGACCTCTGCCAAAGGAGGAAGCGGCGAATCACAGACCGCCGATAGGCACACCTCTGCCTAAACGTGCAGTGAAGCCGAAAGAGGAAGAAGAGGAAGTCAAACCTCAGCCGAAGATGGCGGAAGTTGCCAGGAAGGCCGAAGCCAAGGAAGCCGAGAAAGCGGCGGAGAAGGCAGCGGAAAAAGCCGTTGCGGAAACACCGGAAGATACTGCGGAAAAAGCAGTGGAGAAAACCGCGGAAAAAGCACCGGAAAAAAATGCCGAAAAACCGGCAGAACAGGCGCCGGAAAAAACTCCGGAGAAGGCAGCCGTGAAAGCGGAGACAGAAGGTGCAAAGCCGGCTGAAGAAAAACACGCTGCTGCAGCGGAGCCGGCAAAGGCAGAGCAGCATGAAAAAGCAGTGCATGCCGAAAAAACAGAAAGACCGGCAAAGACCGCAGGTGCAGAAAAAGGCGTGAAGACTGCGGCGGCGAAAGCAGCCGATGCCGGCAGGACTGAAAAAACCGAAAAGAAAGAGCACGAAAAGAAGGGCTCTGTTATGAGGAGAAACGGAATAGCTCCGCAGAAGATCAAGATCATCAAGACTGCACAGCAGGTGCAGGCTGAAGAAAAAGCTGCGAAGGAAAAGAGAGCGGCTGCTGAAAAGAAGAGGGCGGAAGCCAAGGCTGCAGCGAAGAAGACAGAAGGAGAAAGGCCGAAGAGAAGAAGGCCTGCTGATTCGAGTGCGCCTGCAGCAACATCGTCTTCATCTTCCACAGGGACAACGGAGAATCGTGAAGGCAGCCACAAGAAAAAGAAAAAGAAGGATAAGGAGTTCGATAAGCTCAGCAAGATAGACGAGAAGCGCGAGAGCAGGACGAGAGGCAGATCTCTCGAGAAGAGGACCAGGAACAAACACATCAAAAAGACTCAGGTCGAGGATGTTCCTGAGGTCGAAGAAGAAGTACTGCCGGTAGGAACAAAGGTAGTCAATGTTCCTATCACTATTGCCGGATTCTGCGAGCAGGTGGGCGTGACGATCCCTAAGGTCATCATGACGCTGCTCGGCATGGGCATCATTGCAAACCAGAATCAGAACATTGATGACGTTACAGTGGCGACGCTGGCCGACGAGCTCGGCATCAACGTGGTCATCGGTCAGGTGGAGGAAGAGGAAGAAGAAGAAGGAATCGAGATTTTCGAGGACAGAGAAAAAGACCTCAAGCCGAGACCGCCGATCATTACTGTAATGGGACATGTAGACCACGGCAAGACGTCGCTCCTCGACGCGATCAGAGATACGAACGTGACGGACAAGGAGTTCGGCGGCATCACACAGCATATCGGTGCGTCGGAAGTAGTAATAAATGGTCAGAAGATCGTTTTCCTCGACACGCCGGGACATGAGGCATTCACGGCCATGAGAGCCCGCGGAGCGGACATTACTGATATCGCGGTGCTCGTTGTAGCTGCCGACGACAGTGTAAAGCCGCAGACAGTAGAATCGATCAGCCATGCGAAGGCTGCGGGAGTTCCTATAATCGTGGCGATAAACAAGATGGATAAACCGGGAGCAAATCCGGACAAGGTCAAGCAGGATCTGGCGGATCACGGAGTTCTCGTTGAGGACTGGGGCGGAGACACGATCTCTGTACCGGTGTCGGCCAAGACAGGCGAGGGGATCAAGAGCCTCCTCGAAATGATATTACTGCAGGCGGAAGTCCTCGAACTGAAGGCTAACCCTGACAGGCTGGCGATGGGAAATGTCATCGAAGCAAGACTCGACAAGGCTAAAGGCCCGGTTGCGTCGCTGCTCGTCATGAACGGAACGCTGAAGGCCGGACAGTCGATCGTTGCCGGAACATGTGCAGGCAGAATAAGGCTGATGACCGATTATAAGGGCAAGACTATCAGGAAAGCGGGACCTGCTACAGCGGTAGAAGTTCTCGGACTCAGTGATGTCCCTATGTCGGGAGATACGTTCAATGCGGTCAGCGAGGACAAGAAGGCCAAGGAGATCGCGGAACACAGAAAGACAAAACAGAGAGAAGAAGTGATGGCGAGAAATTCGTCGAGCACACTGGAAGAGCTCTTTGAAAGAATACAGCACGGAGAAGCAAAGGAACTCAATCTCATCGTCAAAGCTGATGTCATGGGTTCGGTCGGCGCGGTCACGACATCGCTCGAAAAGCTCTCCAATGACGAAGTAAAGGTCAAAATAATCCATTCGAGCGTAGGTGCGATCACCGAGTCGGATGTAATACTGGCCAGCACTTCGGATGCTATCATCATCGGGTTCAATGTAAGACCGAGCGCTGCGGTGCAGTCGGCTGCGGAACGCGAAAATGTCCAGATCAGGACATATACGGTCATCTACAACATTATCGATGATGTTGCCAACGCTATCAAGGGTATGCTCGATCCTGAGTTCAAAGAGGTCGTTCTCGGAGAATGTCAGGTCAGAGATACGTTCAAGGTGCCGAATGTCGGAGTCGTTGCAGGTGCATATGTCACGAACGGCAAGATCGTCAGGAACGCCGAGATACGTCTGGTGCGCGACGGCATCGTGATACACGAAGGCAAGATAAGTTCGCTAAAGAGGTTCAAGGACGACGCCAGAGAAGTTTCGCAGGGTTATGAATGCGGAATAGGCATCGAGAATTACAACGACCTCAAAGAGGGCGATGTTATCGAGTGCTTCGAAATGAAGGAAATCGAAAGGAAATAAGATAAATGGGCAATTCATACAGACCCGGAAGGCTCGGTGAGGAGATCAAGAAGATCATCAGCAATATGCTTCTTCGCGAACTCAAGGACCCGAGACTGAACGGCATGGTAAGCGTGACGGCTGTCGACATGTCGCCTGACAGCAGCTATGCGAATGTATATCTTTCTGTTTTCTCGACGGATCAGCAGAATATGACCGAAGAGGAAGAGAAGCTTATGCAGGAGAACGTGCTTTCCGGAATGGAGAGCGCAAAGGGCCTCATTAAGAGAGAAATAAACAGCAAGATCAAGCTCCGCAAGATACCGGAGCTCATCTTCAGGATGGATACGTCATTTGAATATGGAAGACATATCGATGATGTGCTTGATGAAGTCATGAAGAAAGATGCGAAAAATGGAAAATAATACTTTCAGTGAGATTGCGGATAAACTTCTGGCAGCGGACACTGTGCTGATCTTCACGCATGTGCTGATGGACGGAGATGCTCTCGGTTCATCGGCAGCGTTGTGCGAGGCGTTGAGGAACGAAGGAAAGACGGCGTATGTCCTTCTCGAGGACAAGATACCGGATGACATGCAGTTTCTGGACAGAGGGTTCTGTACGTATGATCAGGATATCATCGCGGAGCCTGATGTCTGCATTTGTCTCGATGCCGGCGATACGGGAAGGTTTGAGAAACGCGCCGACAAGTTCAGAACGGGAAAGACGCTGATCTGCGTGGATCATCATGCGACCAGCGAGCCTTTCTGTGACCTGAACCACATCGATCCGGGCGAAGCTGCCACGGCGGAAATGGTCTACAAGCTGCTCCGCGCAGGTAATATGGAAATCACCGGGGAAATCGCCGGGTCGATATTTGCTGGCATTACTACGGATACTGGAAATTTCCAGTACTCCAACACGACGAAGCAGAGTCACGAAATAACGGCGGCTCTTTATGATGCGGGAATGGATTTCCGCGGTGTGAGTATTGAACTCTATGAGTGCATCAAGCCGGAAAAGATCAGGCTGCAGGCCATGATCATGGAAGCGGCGGAATTCTATGCTGACGGGAAGCTCGTGATATCGCGCGTCTCACAGGACATGCTTAAGGCGTGCAGCTGCCGGATGGAGGACAGTGAAGGAACTGTCGGAAATCTCAGGTCGATAAAGGGAGTCGAGGTCGCGGTCATCCTGAAAGAAAATTACAATGATCTCATCAAAGCCACTATGCGTTCAAAGTCTTCGGCGGACGTCGCGGCTATTGCGGCGAAGCATGAAGGCGGAGGCCATATCAGGGCGGCAGGGTGTACTATTCATGATACTCTGGAAAACGCTGAGAAAATAATAAGGGAGGATGCTCTTGAAGAGCTCGGGTATAAATAACGCTCACGTAAACGATCACAGACCGAGCGGAATAATAAATTTGAACAAGCCGCAGAATTATACGTCGCATGACTGCGTATCGGTGATGAGGCGGCTCACAGGCATCAGGAAAATAGGACATACAGGCACGCTGGATCCCATGGCCGAAGGCGTACTGCCGATCTGTATCGGCAGCGCGACCAGGATCATGGAATATCTCGGCGGCGACATGAAAAAATATAAATGTACGGTAAGGCTTGGAATAGAGACGGATACTCTCGACATATGGGGAGAAACGATCGCAGAGCACGAGCCTTGTTTTAGTGCAGAGGATGTAAAAGAGGCAGTCAGCGTTTTCAGCGGCGAGATACAGCAGGTGCCGCCGATGTATTCGGCGCTTAAAGTCGATGGAAAGCGTCTGTACAAATATGCGAGAGAGGGACAGGAGATAGCTATCAAACCGAGAAAGATCATCATCAATGATCTGACGGTCGATGGAATAGAAGGAAACGATATCACTTTTACGGTAGAATGTTCAAAGGGGACATACATACGCAGCATCTGCAGAGACATCGGCGATGCTCTCGGATGCGGCGGGGCGATGGCATCGCTTGTAAGGCTCAGGAGCGGCGTGTTCGATATCAGAGATTCGCTGACGCTCGATGAGCTGGAACAGATGAGGCCGGATGAAATATTCGCGTCAATGAAGGAGCCGGATTATCCGCTTACTCATTTCGGACATGCGGAGATAGGACGCGATGCGGCAGAGGACTTTATCTGCGGAAAATTGATTGACGATGAACGAGCTATTATTACGCGGATTTCGAGCTACGGCGGGATGTTCTGCATGTATTACGCGGGGAAATTCATCGGGACCGCACATTACAGCGAAATAGACAGGCAGTACAAGCCGCATAAAGTGTTTACAGTATGCATATGATCGGGGGGCATTACTATGATAGTATTCAATTCGCTTGATGAAATCAAAGATATAGATAATACGGCCGTTGCGGTGGGTAACTTCGACGGCGTTCACAAGGGGCACCGTGCGCTCATCGAGAACACCGTAAAGACTGCGGGCATTTCGGGGCACAAGAGTGCTGTCTTTACTTTTTCAGAGCTGCCGAAAAATGTGATGGCCGGCGAAACTAAGGTCAAGAGCATTCTATACAAGGATGACAAGGCCAGGATCATTGAAGAGCTGGGCGTTGATTATCTTTTTAATATTCCCTTTACGAAGGAAATATGCCAGATGGGAGCTTACGATTTCGTGAGCGATCTTCTTATCGATAAATTTAAAATGAAGGAGCTCTGCTGCGGTTTCAATTACAGATTCGGCTATATGGCAGCGGGCGATCTCAAGCTTCTGCTGGAAGCAGCCATAAAATGCGAATTCGGTCTGCACATTATTCCACCGTTCAGAGTGGACGGCAATATCGTCAGTTCCACGCTGATAAGAAAACTGATCGCAGATGGAAAAGTAGACGAGTGTATAAAATATCTGGGCAGGAGATACTCGATCGGAGGACAGGTCGTCGTAGGAAATAAACTTGGCAGAACCATTGGTTTTCCAACATCCAACCTCGTTATCGACGAAAGCATGGTCACACCTCCGAACGGCGTATATGTGACTTACTGCATTTATAATAAAAAAATATACCCAAGTATAACAAATGTTGGTGTCAAACCGACAATTGGGGAGTATAATAAGAATGTAGAGACACATATTTTTAATTTCGATAAGGAATTATACGGAAAGCAGATAAGAGTTGAATTCCTGAAGAAGACCCGCGATGAAAGAAAATTCGCAAGCATCGAGGCGCTTACAAAGCAGATCACACAGGACTGCATACAGGTGAAGGCTTTCCATCGTCAGAACAGCGAGGTGAAATGATATGGAACGTGAATATGGTATTTCAGAATATTTGAATGCTACGGAGATCAACAGAAAGCTGGATGAGATGATCAAACTGCCGGTTTATTCGATCAAACCGTCAGCGCTCAAGGAGTATGAAGAAGAGTATTTTGACAAGAAGTGTCAGAAATCTAAATTCATGATCGAGGAAGCAAAAAATGTTATCCCGGGAGGGGTCCAGCATAACCTTGCTTTCAACTATCCGTTCCCTCTGGCTTTTGACAAAGCGGAAGGAGCATATCTGTACGATGTGGACGGCAATAAGTATTACGACTTTCTGCAGGCCGGCGGACCGACTATGTTAGGCAGCAATCCTCCTGTGATCAGAGACAAGGTCATAGAGCTGCTGCAGAACGGCGGACCTTCGACAGGTCTGTTCCATGAATATGAATACAAGCTGGCCAAGAAGATATCCGACAGCGTTCCTTCAGTCGACATGTTCAGAATGTTCGGCTCCGGTACTGAAGCGGATATGGCTGCTGTCAGAGTGGCAAGGCTGGCGACAAAAAAGAAGAATATACTCAAGATGGGCGGAGCTTATCACGGATGGTCGGATCAGCTCGCATGGGGCATCCGCATACCGGGCTCCAAGTGGACCCAGGCCAAGGGAATCCCGAGATACATCTTCAAACATACAAATGATTTCCTGCCGAACGATCTGGACGATCTCGAGGCGAAGCTCAAGCTGAACCAGAAATTCGGCGGCACGGCGGCGGTATTTGTTGAGCCTGTGGGACCTGAGAGCGGCACCTGGCCGGTAGACAAGTATTTCTGCAACGGCGTAGAGAGACTCTGCCGGAAATACGGCGCACTGCTCGTGTTCGATGAGGTCGTTACCGGATTCAGACTCGGCATGGCGGGTGCTCAGGGATATTTCGACGTATCGCCGGACCTTACTGTATTCGGCAAGATCATCGCAGGAGGATACCCGGGAGCGGGCGGACTCGGCGGCAAGAGAGAATACATGAAGTATCTGTCGGCCGGCATCGGCGGAGCCGCGCATCATCCTAAGGCGCTTGTCGGAGGAACGATGGCTGCCACACCGCTGAGCTGTGTAGCAGGATATTACACCCTGTGCGAGATAGAAAAAACTCATGCCTGCAAAAAGGCGGGAGAATTCGGAGATAAGCTCATCAGGGGCATCAATGATATAATAGACAAATATGCTCTGCCTTTCCTGGCATACAATCAGGGATCGATCTGCCATGTTGAGACTACCGGAACGATGCATTTTATGATAGACTGGTCAAAACCGTGGACTATTCCGGAAGTGCTGAAGCAGACGACAATAAGAAAAGAAGAGATGGAGCATATGGGATGCGCATATATGGCGAACGGCCTTGTTACCCTTGCCGGGAACAGACTGTACACAAGCGCCGCATATGAGGACGAAATGCTTCAGGATATCCTGGACAGATTTGACCGCATATTTGCGGATGTGGAGGAAATACCTACAAAGAAATGATCGAAAGAAATGAAGCAAAGAAATTAGTTATCAGGGCCGGAAGGGAACTTTCCGATTCCGGCCTAATAGCCAGGACCTGGGGCAATGTCGGCGCCCGGGTGAGTCCGTATGCTTTCGTTATTACCGCGAGCGGGATACCGTATGAAGATCTCACGGAAAATGACGTCGTGGAGGTCAGTATGGCTGACCTTACATACAAGGGCAAGGTGAAGCCTTCATCTGAAAAGAAGCTGCACCGGCGCATATATCAGGTCAGGCCTGAGGTCGATTTCATACTTCATACTCATCAGGACTATGCTTCGGCGGTCAGTGCCATGGGGCTGGATCATGTCTGGTTCGACAAGGAATACGAAGGTATCGGACCGGGGGTGCTCTGCGCTAAATACGCGCTGCCGGGGACACAGGCTCTGTGTAAAAATGTCGGCGATGCCGTCGCGGCTGCACTCGGCGGTGCAGTAATAATGAAGCGTCACGGTGCGGTTTGTTACGGCAGGACGTACGAGGAGGTTTTCCGCATTGCTCATAATCTTGAGGAGGCGTGCGGGAAATACATCGAGATGGTCAGTCCTATGCTGAAGCGCGATCTTGACGAATACGGGACTGAAGACGGCACTATGTATCTTACAGATGAAGAAAAAATGCTGGGATACGAGGCTGTGCTGAACAAGGATAAAGTCGTCATGGACTATCTGGGAATGGATATGGATATGCCGGCATATCTCGATGACTTTGCACAGATGATCGGCCCAAAGGCGAAGTTCGTTTCAAATCATATAGAAGCTGTCCGCGCCGCGCTGAAAAAAGCGCCGGCCGTGCTGATAGAGGGTGAAGGTGTGCTCTGTACAGGTATACACGGAGATGCGACAGCCGTGTCCATGCTCGTCCGCAAAAACTGCATTGCGTATTTTGCGGCGGCGTCCCAGGGAAAAGCCAGGAGGCTCAGTACCAGAGACGCAGTATTCATGAGACGTTTTTATGTAACAAAGTATTCAAAAATGCAGGGAAAGCAGCAAAAGTAATTCTGTCTAAACGTGAAAGGGCGTGGAATTATGGCTATTTATGTGGTTGCTTACGATATCGGGACGACAGGGGTCAAATCCTGTCTGTTCAGTATTTCCGAAGAGGAGAAAATCAAGTATATCGATGGTCATCTTACCGATTATCACCTGTATCTTCTCGACAATGGCGGTGCTGAACAGAACCCGGACGAATGGTGGGATGCTATCTGCACCTCGACCAATGCAATGATGCACAAGAACGGCATCCCTCCGGAAATGATAAAGGGGATATCGTTCTGCGGACAGATGCAGTGCCTGATACTTGTCGACAAAGACGGCAAAGTCCTGCGTCCGTCTATGAATTATCTGGATGCGAGAGCCACAAAGCAGTTTAAAGAAGGCATTGCGTTCGGCACGAAGATCGCCGGCATGAATGCGAACCGCCTCAGAAAGTGGCTGAAAATCGCCAAGTGCGTTGCCGGAAGCGTCAAAGATCCTCCGTGGAAGTATAACTGGGTCAAGGAAAACGAACCCGAGATCATGGCGCGGACGTACAAATGGCTCGACGCGAAAGATTATCTCGCGATGCGCATGACAGGCAATTATTCCGCTTCGCCGGACAGCGCGTTTGCGGCATTCCTTTATGATACCAGACCTGATAAAAAATGCTGGAGCAAAGAAATTTGTGATATGGTCGGAGTTGACTTCAGTCACCTTCCGCCGCTCGTACAGTCGACAGATATAGTCGGCGCGCTCACGGAAAAAGCCGCTCTGGAGATGGGACTGCAGGCGGGAACGCCGGTATTCTCCGGAGGAGGAGATGTTTCTCTGACAGGAGTCGGCGCGGGCGCAGTAGAACCGGGAGACACCCACATATACACGGGAACATCCGGATGGGTCTCCAGCGTCATCGAAAAGCAGGAGCTGGATATTAATGCAATGATCGGAGCGATCCCGGGAGTCGACCCGACTTCTTTCAATTATTACGCGGAACTTGAAACGGCCGGGAAATGCCTTGAATGGGCGAGAGACCATATCGGTCTCGACGATCTTGACCTCTTTGTGGAACACAAATTTAAGTACGAAGACAGCGAAAGTGCGCAGAAAAATATATACAGCTATATCATGGACGAGATCAAAGATGTTGCCGCGGGCAGCGGCGGTGTGCTATTTACTCCTTGGCTGCAGGGCAACAGATGTCCGTTCGAGGACGTCTATTCAAGAGGCGTGTTCTTCAATATCGGAATGGAGACGACCTCGCGCGAGATGATACACGCGGTGATCGAAGGCACGGCATTCCATTACAGATGGATGCTGGAGGAAATGTCCAAGAAAGCGAAGACTTCGGATCCGGTGAGATTCGTCGGAGGAGGCGCGCTTTCGCCGCTGACCTGCCAGATCCTGGCCGATGTGCTGGGAAGATCCGTGGAGACCGTGAACGATCCTCAGAACGTAGGCGCGCTGGGCGCTGCGGCAGTAATGGCCGTGGGACTCGGTTTCGTGAACAGTGTCAGGGACGTGAAGGCTCTCATTCCTGTCGCGGCAAAGTATGATCCGAGAAAAGAAACAGCACCTGTATATAACAGGATGTATCCTGTTTTCAGAGAACTCTACAAGACAAACAAGAAAATGTTCCATATGCTCAATGAAGAGTAAAACGCTTGACTTTGCCCGATATTATTGATATTATATCAAAGCTGACTAATTTACTTTCAGCTTAGCCGATCGACACTCCGGCGGCGGCCCGGCAGAAAGCGAATAGAAGAAAAGGAGAAAGAAAATGATAGATCAGGCAAAGAAAGCAGAAATAATCAAAGAGTACGGAAGAAAAGAGGGAGACACAGGATCCCCTGAAGTACAGATCGCAATCCTCACATACAGGATCAACGACCTCAACGAGCACCTCAAAGTGCACAAGCATGACCACCATTCGAGAAGAGGTCTTCTGAAGATGGTAGGTAAGAGAAGAAACCTTCTCAACTACCTCAGAGACAACAACCTCGAAGAGTACAGAGCACTCGTTTCACGTTTCGGACTCAGAAAGTAATAAGACAAAATGCAGGACCCGCGCTGATGCGCGGGTCTTTTTCTCAGCACGGAAAATGCGCAGGCGGCATACCTTTTTTTGCCTTTAATTTACAAAAAATGACCAATGGTGGTGCGGATCTTTAGAAAGTAAAAAAATGCACTACCATTTTCAACGTTCGCAGGCCCTCGAAGCCGGTGCGAAGGTGAAAACATCGTTTGAGCACCAGCTCAATCGCTGCAGCCCAGTAAAACGTGGTGCATTTTTTCGGAAGCATGAGATCTGAACCACTCTTCCCTCATATTAGAGGAAGCGAGGCCGCGGCGGTCCGGGCACGGGGCTGACGTGGCCGCCGCAGCTTCATCTCAAAAAAGACTTTTATATTTTATAAATGGTGATATACTTGTATGGTGTATGTGCAAAATGGATAAATAGCGCATATACAGTTCAATAGGATAACTTAATTATTAATACGAATAGATAAGTTAGAAAATGTTAACAGGAGGTAGTTGTTAATATGAAGTATGAAGGTTATAAGACATATCAGACTGCTGTAGGAGGAAAACTGCTGCAGGCTGAAATCGGCAAGGTATGCGAACAGGCAAACGGCCAGGTAATGATGAGATATGGAGATACAGTCGTGAACGTTACGGCATGTGCTTCAGATCAGCCTCGTCAGGACGTTGACTTTTTCCCGCTGAGCTGTGACTATGAAGAAAAAATGTACGCATCGGGCAAGATCCCGGGCGGATTTATCAAAAGAGAAGGAAGACCGTCGGAGACAGCCGTCCTTAATTCCAGACTGATGGACAGACCGCTTCGTCCGCTGTTCCCTAAGGGGTTCGTTAACGACGTGCAGGTAGTGGCTACAGTAATGTCCATGGATCTTGATGCACCGTCGAATATTACGGCAATGATAGGCGCATCCATCGCGCTGGCGACTTCGGACATTCCGTGGGACGGACCAATCGCGGCAGTGCTCGTAGGCAGAATAGACGGAGATTTTGTGATAAATCCGGGTCTTGAGCAGAAGGAGCAGAGCGATCTGCAGCTGACAGTTGCCGGTACAAAGGACGCCATCATGATGGTCGAGGCAGGCGCCAATGAGATTCCCGAAGATGTAATGATCGATGCGATCATGTTCGCGCATGAGGAGATCAAGAGCATCGTTGAATGGATCGATCAGATCGTTGCGGAAGCAGGCAAGGAAAAGAAAGATTTCGAACTCAAGACGGTTCCGGAAGATCTTGAAGCAGATGTAAGAGCATTTGCCGAATCAAAAATGAGAGAAGCTGTCCATACTCAGGAAAAGCAGGAGAGACTGGACAACATGGACGCGGTCGAGGTGGAGACAAAAGAACATTTCGCAGAGCAGTATCCTGACAGCGAAAAGGAAATCGGCAGCGTTCTATACACGATAACAAAAGAACAGGTCAGAAGCCTTATTACTGATGACGGCGTAAGACCTGACAACAGACTCCCTAAGGAGATCAGACCTGTATACTGCGATGTATCGATCCTGCCGAGGACTCATGGATCGGGACTGTTCCAGAGAGGACAGACACAGGCACTTTCAGTCTGCACACTCGGACCTCTGAGCGACGGACAGAGAGTTGACGGAATAACCGAACTCGAGGGAAAGAGATACATGCATCATTACAACTTCCCGCCTTACTGCACAGGCGAAGCCGGCAGAATGAAGAGCCCGGGAAGACGTGAGATCGGACACGGAGCACTTGCTGAAAGAGCTCTCATGCCGGTACTGCCGAATGAGGAAGAGTTCCCGTATGCGATCAGAGTCGTGTCGGAAATACTTTCATCGAACGGTTCATCATCACAGGCGTCTGTCTGCGGAAGCACGATGGCGCTGATGGATGCCGGAGTTCCGATCAAGAAGCCTGTTGCCGGCATCGCTATGGGACTTATCGAAAAGACAGATGAAGAAGGAAACGTTGTAGGCGAGCCTGTAATCCTGTCGGATATCCAGGGAATGGAAGATTTCCTCGGCGACATGGACTTCAAAGTCGCTGGCACGGAAGACGGTATTACTGCACTGCAGCTCGACACAAAGATCCACGGACTTCCGAGAGAGATCCTGGAAAAGGCATTGGCGCAGGCGCATGAGGGAAGAGCACAGATCATGAAAGAGATGCTCGACTGCATACCGGCACCGCGTGCTGAACTTTCACCGCTTGCACCGAGGATCATTTCGATGCAGATCGACCCTGACAAAATCAGGATCATCATCGGTCCGGGAGGAAAGACTATCAACGGCATCGTTGACAGAACAGGAGCAAAGATCGATATTGACGAATCGGGTATGGTATTTATTGCCGCTCCTGATATGGAAAGCGCGCAGAAGGGCCTGGCTGAGATCGAACGTCTTGTAGAAGAAGTTGAGGTCGGAAAGGTCTACACCGGTACAGTCAAGAGGATCATGAACTTCGGAGCATTCATTGAAGTTCTTCCGGGCAAGGAAGGACTGCTGCACATCTCGAAGATGGCTAAGCACAGAGTGGAAAAGGTCGAAGATGAAATGAACATCGGCGACGAAGTCGAAGTCAAGGTAACGGAAATCGACAACCAGGGCAGGATCAACCTCAGCAGAAAAGAACTGCTGTAAGGTACGGGACCCGACATGAAGCTCTGAATGATTTCAGATCAGAGTAAATAAGTTTGGATCAGAACGCGGATCGGGCATACCGGTCCGCGTTTTTTTTCGGGATCTGCAAAACAGCTTTTGAGCAATCTGCGACATTTTGTGCCGGCAGAGCGTGAATTAATATGCGCTAACGCGATATTTTATGCATAGCAGACCCTGTAAAAGCTGCATATCTGGGAAAACCGTACTGATTTATATGCAAAAGATGCACTGAATATTATTGAATAAAAATACTTACATCTAATGCATTTTAAAATTAAAAGAAAAAATATTTAGATAATTTTAGAAAAAGTGTTGACATATATTGCATGTTATAGTATTATACAGTTGACGAAAGGAAAGAGGGCATGGGTAGCCCGGGTAAACCGATCGTCACCGTAAAACTAAATACACTCGGCAAACCAGTCAAAAGGCTGGGACGCAAAGCCAAGGGTCTTCACCGCAAGGTATGACAGCCGGTTGCAATCAATTGATGAACTAGAATTAAGGTTGTCGCTCTTGGATATGAACAAGAGCGATTTTTAGTAATAACGGTTTGGGGGATAGATGAACGGATAACTATTATCAGCAGAACAGTGACAGAGGTTTCGGGGGGGGCCCGAAGCGGAAGACCTCAGAAAATCACAGTTCAAAACAAAAGAATACTCGGCAAACCAGTCGAAAGACTGGGACGCAAAGCCAAGGGTCTTCACCGCAAGGTATGACAGCCGGTTGCACAAATAAGGAACGGAACAGAAAGCTTTAGTTCTATGGACACGAGAGCTCTATCCGCGAACCCCTTGGCGATGTGCTGAGAGGTTTTTTTAGAAACGAGGTAGAGAACAATGTTAAGAACTAAAAGCGTAAGAAACTTAATCACAGGAATAGCAATTGCAGCATTAACATTCGTCAGCCTCGTACCGGCAATGAACGTGAACGCAGCAGAGATGACAACGACATCAGTTACACCGATGGCAGCTACAGCAAGCGCAACAGCAAAGGCAACGACAAAAGCAGCTACAGCAAGCACATCAGCAACAAACGAACTCGTTACAGCTCTGGAAAATCACGAAACAACGATCAGACTTACAAGCGGAAGCATAAAGTATACAGCAAGCAATGAAAATACAGATCAGGTTGCAGCTCAGGTTGGAAATTACCTCGCAGCAGTGCTGAATGACAATCCTCAGCTCTTCTATGCAAAGTCAAGCGGAGTATCCTTCTCAATGAACAGATCAAACAAGACAGTAGCAACGATCACACCGAACTACACAATGACAGCAAGCGAAGCAGCAAGAGCAACAGCTAAGATGGACAAGGCAGCTAAGAGAATAGAAAACAAAGTCAGCTCGAACCTCACAACAAAGCAGAAGGCTAAGAGAGTCAATGATCTTCTCAAAGCAAGCATGACATACAAGAAGAACGTTTCCAACTGCCAGACAGCTTACGGAGCTCTCGTACAGAAAAGAGGAGTATGCCAGGCATACGCAATGGCTTATGAATATATCATGAGAGACCTCGGAGTTAAGACAACATATCAGCTCAACAGCGACGGAAGCCACATCTGGAATAAAGTATACAGCGGCGGCGCATGGCATCATGTAGACGTAACATGGAACGACACAGCAAGAACAAGCCAGTACTTCTGGACAAACAGCCACGAAATGTAATCAAACAAAGTAAATGAGATAAATATGGAAAAAACAATAAACAACCAATCGTGAGGGCCGCTGAAAAGCGGCTCATTACTTTTTACTTGACAGAACATGGAGCAGAATATAGAATAACTAAGTACATGAAGAATATTGCGAGCTGTGAAGGAACCGGACATGCACGTTAAAAACCTGAGAGAGAATCGGCCGTATGCTGCGAGGCCGTAGGCGGAGTGCATGATCAGATCAGTCTGGAGCTCATATCACAAATGAGAGGCGGCGTTGATGGACGCTGGCAACAAGGGTGGTACCGCGGTTATTGAAATCGTCCCTGTTACGCGTATGCGTTTCAGGGTTGTTTTTTTGCACCGCACTGAAGGCGTACAACATCAAAAGTATATATAAAGGAAGAAAAGCGAAGAAAGGATAGGAAGAATGTTTAAAAATCTATCAGACAAACCAGTTGCAGAGCTTCAGCTCGAGCAGGCTGACAAGTGGGATGAAACCGGTCTGCTTAGAAAAACGATCGAAGCCAGAAACGGCCAGCCGACGTATGTTTTCTATGAAGGACCGCCGACGGCAAACGGAAAACCGGGCATCCACCATGTTATGGCCAGGACGCTGAAGGACTCCATCTGCCGTTACAAGACAATGAAGGGATTCAAATCGGAAAGAAGGGCAGGATGGGATACACACGGACTGCCTGTAGAAATAGAAGTGGAAAAGAAACTCGGCTTTTCCGGCAAGCAGGATATCGAGAACTTCGGAATCAAGGAGTTCAATGAAAAGTGCCGGGAATCGGTATTTGAATACGAAACGCTGTGGAAAGACATGTCGAGAAGAATGGGATATTTTGTAGATCTCGACAATGCATTTATCACGCTCAACAACGACTACATCGAAACAGAGTGGTGGATACTCAAGGAGTTCTTCAAAGCAGGACTTATCTATGAAGGACATCAGGTGCTTCCCTATTGCCCGCGCTGCGGCACGGGACTGGCATCGCACGAAGTGGCTCAGGGATACAAAGAGATCCCGGTCCTCACTTTAACTATGATGTTCAAGAGAAAAGACGCTGACAATGAATACTTCCTCGCCTGGACCACGACGCCGTGGACAGTAGCTGCCAATGTGGCGCTGACTGTAGGACCGGACATCGATTATATCAGAGCCAAGATGACTGCCGGCGAGCACGAGGGAAAAATTTTCATCACAGGCGCGAACAATGCGGACAAGGTGCTCGGAGAAGGACAGTACGAAGTGCTGGAGACAATGAAGGGCACAGATCTGGAATATCTCGAATATGAAAGACTGCTGGACTTCGACGACATCGAAGTACCGGGCAAGGTATTCTATGTTACATGCGCGGAATATGTAACTGACGACGATGGAACAGGCATCGTTCACACGGCTCCTGCTTTCGGCGAAGACGACTACAACAACGGCGTGCAGTATAAACTTCCTGTAGTCAACCCTGTTGATCTGGAAGGTAAATATACGGCCGGACCTTGGAAGGGCAGATTTGTCATGGAAAAGGGCCTCGACGTTGAGATCATGAAGTACATTGCGAATAAGGGCCTCCTTTTCAGCAAGGAAAAGATGATGCATGACTATCCTCACTGCTGGAGATGCGGCACACCGCTGCTCTATTATGCAAAGCCGGGATGGTATATAAAGATGACAGAACTGAAGAATCAGCTCGTCGCCAACAATAATACAGTCAACTGGTATCCTCCGTTCGTAGGAGAGAAGCGTTTCGGCAACTGGCTGGAAAATGTCAAAGACTGGGCAATTTCCAGAAACAGATACTGGGGCATGCCGATCCCTATCTGGAAGTGCGAAGAATGCGGACACATCGAATGTATCGGCAGCAGAGACGAACTCATTGAGAAGGCCCAGGAGAAGATCACGAAGGATATAGAGATGCACAGGCCGTATGTGGATGATGTACATCTTACATGCCCTGAGTGCGGCAAGACCATGACGCGTATACCTGAAGTAATAGACTGCTGGTTCGACAGCGGGTCGATGCCGTATGCGCAGGTGCATTACCCGTTCGAACACAGAGACGAGTTTGATGATGAGCTTTTCCCTGCAGACTATATATGCGAAGGCATCGATCAGACCAGAGGCTGGTTCTACTCGCTGATGGCTATATCGACGTTCATCAAGGGACAGTCGCCTTACAGGAACGTACTCGTAAACGATCTCATCCTGGACAAGGAAGGCAAGAAGATGAGTAAGTCCAAGGGCAATACCGTCAACCCGTTCGAGATGTTCGACAAGTACGGATCGGATGCCGTAAGATGGTATCTCATGTACAGTTCGCCGGCCTGGACGCCGACAAAATTCGACGAAACGGGACTGCAGGAAATAATAAGCAAATTCTTCGGTACGCTGAAGAACGTATATAACTTCTTCGTTCTCTATTCGAACCTGGATGATATCGATCCTGCGAAATTCGAGATCGATTACGACAAGAGACCTGAACTCGACAGATGGATACTGTCCAAGTACAACAAAGTCGTTGAAGAAGCTACGGAAGCAATGGACGAATATTACCAGATGAAGGCAGTCAGAGCGATCCAGAACTTCGTTGCGGAAGATCTTTCGAACTGGTATATCAGAAGAGCGAGAAGAAGATTCTGGGCTCCTGAAATGACGGATGACAAAAAGTCCGTATATAAGACAACATATGACGTGCTCGTGGGAGTATGCGAACTGATCGCGCCTATAGCGCCGTTCATTTCCGATGAAATGTACACAAATCTTACAGGCAAAGAATCAGTGCATCTTGCTTATTATCCGGTTGCTGACAAATCGATGATAGACGAGCACGTAGAAGAGAGAATGGATCTGGTCAGAGACATCGTTTCACTTGGAAGAGGAGCGCGTGAGAAAGAGCAGATCAAGGTCAGACAGCCTCTGCATGATGTTCTGGTAGACGGCAAGTATGAGGATCTGATAAGCGATCTCACACCGCTAATAAAGGAAGAACTCAATGTGAAGAATGTCACATTCAAGAAGGACCTTTCAGATTATATGAATTACTCGCTGAAGCCGGATTATCCGACAGTGGGACCTATCCTCGGTTCGAAGATCAAGCCGTATGCGGCATTCCTGGCCAAAGCGGATGCGCAGGACTTCGTGAGCAGACTCGAGAATGACGGCAAGGTCGTCATAGACCTCGACGGCGAATCGTTCGAAGTAATGCCTGAGTATGTCGATGTCAGGATCGATGCGAAGGAAGGTTTTGCCGTTGCGACAGCCAACAATCTGTTCGCTATTCTGGACACGACTCTCGACGAGGGACTTCTCAAAGAAGGAATCGCGCGCGAGATCGTATCGAAGGTACAGCAGCTGCGTAAGCAGAATGATTTCGAGATGATGGACAATATCGTCATTGCTTTCGGAGCGGACGATGAGGTACAGGCGGCAATAGTCGAGTATACCGATTACATCATGAAAGAAACACTTGCGAAGTCGATCGAAAATACGAAAGACGCGCAGACATTCGATATAAACGGACACTCCACACTGATTTCCGTCAGGAAAATAGAAAAGTAGTCAGAGTAAACATAGCCGGGACCCGGAGAAAAAAATCGGGCCCCGGTTTTTTTGTTTTTGGATTAATGTAAAATAATGGAAATCATGTTTCCCCAGATGAAATAAATGCACCAAAAATATCATGCAGCGAAACAATGTCAGACAATTCCAAATAAAGTAAAATTTTATTGTAAGGCATACAATTTAAAGGATTGAATGTTTTTTGTTTGGTGTTAATATGATGTTAGACATAAAGAGAATCAGACATAAATGTTAATCAGATGTAAATCAGATGTAAATTATATCTACAGTTATCCGGAGGTGATAAAATGTTTATTGTTAAAGTAAATCCCGACTATTGTAAGGGATGCGGCCTCTGCATAGATCTCTGCCCGAAGCATATCATGGCGATGACAGGCAAGATCAATGACAAGGGGATGGATCTGGCAGAATGCGCAAAGCCTGAAGACTGCATAGGATGCAAGAGCTGCGCAATGACCTGCCCAGATGCTGCTATCACGATTGAGAAACAATAGGTTAAGGAGGAAAGTACTTTGAAAAAACTAATGAAAGGCAACGAGGCCATAGCAGAAGCCGCGATACAGGCCGGTTGCAAATGTTATTTTGGATACCCGATCACACCTCAGAACGAAGTACCTGAGTATATGTCGTGGAGACTGAGAGAAATGGGCGGCGTTTTCAAGCAGGCAGAGAGTGAAGTTGCTTCAGTAAATATGGTTTACGGAGCCGGCGCTGCAGGCGTAAGAGCGATGACATCATCATCCGGACTCGGTATTGCTCTCATGCAGGAAGGTATTACGAACCTCGCAAGTACGCAGGTGCCTGCTGTATTCCTTAACGTTATGAGAGGCGGCCCTGGACTGGGAACTATCCAGGCTTCACAGGCAGACTACAATCAGATGACAAGAGGCGGCGGAAACGGCGACTATTACCTGCCTACATATGCACCTTCGACACTTCAGGAAGCATGCGACCTGATCCAGAAGGCGTTCGACACAGCTTTCAAATACAGAACTCCTGTCGGCGTTATGGTAGATGCTACTATAGGCAACATGATGGAATCTGTAGATATCAAGGAAAATGTTCAGCCTGATCCTTCCATTCCGGATGTAAATGAATGGTGCATCAGAGGCGGACGCAGAGAGGACGGAAGCGTTCACAGAATCAAGGGACTGTTCAATGTTCCTGAAGAATGCGAAGCCTTCAACGAAGAACTGGCAAAGAAGTATGACAAGATCAGAGAAAACGAAGTCATGGTCGACATTAAAGACTGTGAAGGCGCGGATGTTGTTATCGTTGCCTACGGTACAACAGCAAGAATCGCTAAACAGACCATGAAATTAGGAAAAGAAAACGGCCTCAAGATCGGAATGGTAAGACCTCAGACAGTATGGCCGTTCCCATATGATGAACTCAGAGAAGCTTGCAGAGACGCCAAGGGTGTACTCTGTGCGGAAATGGCTATCGACCAGCTGCTGCAGGATGTCAAGCTGGCCCTCGAGGGAACAAAACCGATCGCAACATATCATAGACTTTCGGGCGTTATGCCGAGTGCAAATGATATGTATGATGCTTGCGTCAAATTAGCAAAGGAGGCAAAATAATCATGGGAGAAATGATTTATAAAAGAACCGACTTTCTCAAAGCAAGGCCGACGCATTACTGCCCGGGCTGCACACACGGTCTCGAGCATAAGCTCGTAGGCGAAGTTCTGGAGGAACTCGGCGTTATAGACAGAAGTATTATGGTAATATCAGTAGGATGTTCGGCACCGGCATATGACTATGCGAACGTTGACAATATCGCATGTCTTCACGGACGTGCTCCTGCTACGGCAACAGGCGTAAAAGCAGCTCTCCCTGACAGCATCGTTTATCTGCACCAGGGCGACGGCGACCTCCTTTCCATCGGTCTTGACGAGACGATCTCGGCAGCCGGAAGAGGCGAGAACATTACTGTTGTATTCGCGAACAACAATATCTACGGAATGACAGGCGGACAGATGGCCGCTACGACACTTATAGGTCAGAAGGCTACGACATGCCCGGCAGGAAGAGATCCTCATCTTGACGGATATCCAATGAAGGCGTGCGAAATGATCGCTACACTGACAGCTCCTAAACTGGTTGCCAGAACAGCTCTCTATGATATTCCTCATATCATTCAGACGAAGAAGATCCTGAAGAAGGCTTTCCAGAATCAGATCGACAAAAAAGGATATTCGTTCGTAGAGATCCTCTCCACATGCCCGACGAACTGGCATATGAGCCCGCAGGCATCAATGGAGCACGTTAAGAACGAGATGGAAGAAGTATATCCTCTCGGAATATTCAAAGACGAAGACTAGGAGGAGTATAGAATGTTAAAAGAAGTAATTTTTTCCGGTTTCGGCGGACAGGGCGCGCTCCTTATAGGACAGGTTCTCGCTATGGCCGGAGTTATCGAAGATTTGAATGCGACATACAGACCTACTTACGGTTTTGAAAAGAGAGGCGGAGTTGCTTTCTGCGACGTTATCCTTTCTGATGAAGAGATCGGAACACCTGTAATTGAAAATCCTGAAGTGGCTGTTATCATGGATGAGGCCTCGTTCAAGAGGTTTGAGCCTCTCGTTAAGAAGGGCGGAGCTATGTTCTACAACACATCGCTCATTTCTTCAAAGCCTACAAGAGATGACATCGAATATTTCGAGGTCCCGTGCAACGATATGGCTAAGGAACTCGGAAACGACAAGGTCGCCAACATGATCCTGCTCGGCGCTTATGTGGGATATTCCAAGGCAGTTGCTATGGATTCCGTAGAAGCGGGACTTAAAGCGAAGCTTGGACACGGCAAAGAAAAGACTATTCCGCTCAACAGAAAAGCTCTTGAAATGGGAGCAGCTATAGCGGCTAAATAACTCCGGAAAACAGAATAGTAATACAACAGGGACTGTGCAGTATGATCTGCACAGTCCTTTTTTACAGGCCTAATTCTTTGAGCGTGTCGCGCAGCAGTGTCAGGCCGCGGCGCAGTTCCTTGAGATCCCGGGCTGCGGTCAGTGAGACGCGCAGATACTGTTCGGGCTGACTCGGTCCTGCCAGAAAGCGGGCGGAATGGAATATCTTGAGACCGCGTTCCAGCATCTGATGTTCCAGTTCGTGGAAGTCTTTGACCGGTTTGATCGGGAGCCAGCGGAACAGGCTGTTGGGATGGCCGATGCAGGCGAGCGGGTCAAAAATGTCGGAGTAGATCGCATTCGCCTGCTTGGCAAGTTTCAGTTTGACTTTCATTATGTCGTAGGCGGCGCCGGACAGGATGGCTTCAGTCACGACATCGGCATCGAGGGATGATGTTTTAATGTTGAGATCGGTCGATGCGGATTCAATTTTCGTTTTGAAGCGGTCGGGGAAAACCATGTATGCGGTGCGGAGACCGGAACAGATGGGTTTCGACACAGAGGCGATGTATACAGTGCGTTCCGGAATGAGCGTCTGCAGCGGATTTCCGAAGCGCGTGTCTCCGTCCAGCGAAATAAAAGCGTATGCATCGTCCTCGATAACGATCATGTTGTGGTGTTCTATTACTGCGGCCAGAGCTGAGCGGCGGCGCGGCGTAGTCACTACCGAAGTCGGATTGCTGCATGAAGGCATGAGGAAGATCCCCTTGATCCGGCTTTTCTTGCAGGCGGCGTCGAGCTCACCCGGAAGCATGCCCATGTGGTCGCATTCAATGGAAACGAGCCTGATGCCGTAGCGTTTCGCGAGCTCCAGAAAATTCGAATATGAAAACGACTCGACTGCAATCCTGTCGCCCGGTTCGAAGAGTCCGAAGAGCGAGATCGCGATGCCGTTCTGCGCGCCTGATGAGATGATGGTGTGTGCGGGATCTGTGTCGATGCCGAACTGTTTCAGCCAGTAGATGCCGGCCTGGATCTGATGCGGCATGCCGTAGGGATTGTAGTAATTCATCAGCTGTTCCGCGTAGCGCTTGTCGAGAGTCTTTTTCGCGCATTCAACTATGCGGCTGTTCGTGTGTTCGAATGACGAGACCGGCGCAAGATCGATAATATTGCGCGGTACCTCTTTGGCCGATACTGCGTCGACGCCCTTGAGAGTAGGCGATACGAATGTGCCGCGTCCCGTGACCGCGTACACAAGACCGCGCTGCTCGGCAATTTTATATGCTTTGGTCACAGTAGTGAAATTGATGTCCAGATAATCGGCCAGCTCGCGCTGAGGCGGCAGCTGTGTATCGGGAGAGAGAAAACCGTTCATAATATCTTCTTCGAGTTTCGCCGCCAGCGACTGATAGATCGGTCTCCGGAGAAGATCTTTTTCCGGTTTCCAGGACATAGGGTAATCTACAAATGAATTTACAGGCATGATATTGACCTCCCATACAATTATATCTGCGATTGTATGGAAAAGCAACATGTGTGCACAGCGGCTATATGTGATATAATAATACCTCCTGAGGGAAGAAACGAGGATATGATGAAAGTAAATTTAATGGATATGAGTCTTGCCGAACTGGCGGAGTTTGTCGAGGAAGCCGGAGAGAAGCCTTTCCGCGCCAAACAGATTTTTCAGTGGATATACAGAGGAGCCGCCGGCTTTGACGAGATGACGGATCTTTCCAAGGCGCTGCGCGCGAAGCTGGAAGAACGCGCGGAGATAAAATGCCTTGATATAGAGACCGTGCAGACATCGTCGGACGGCACCGGCAAATATCTTTTCCGTACGCATGACGGCAACTTTATCGAAAGCGTCTTCATGAAATACAAGTATGGCAATTCCGTGTGCATATCGTCGCAGGCGGGATGCGCCATGGGGTGCAGCTTCTGCGCGTCCGGCATAGGCGGGCTGGTGCGTGATCTGACAGCCGGCGAGATGGCGGACCAGATAATATCGATCGAAAGAGACACAGGCGAGAAGATCAGCCATATAGTAGTAATGGGCACCGGCGAACCGTTCAACAATTACGGGGCGCTGACAAAATTCCTGGATATGGTACACGCGGAAGAAGGACTGAACATAGGACTCAGAAATATTACTGTATCGACATGCGGGATAATACCGGTGATGGAACAGTTTGCGGACGATTATCCGCAGGTGAATCTCGCCATATCGCTGCATGCGCCGAACGACGAAATCAGAAATGAAATTATGCCTGTCAGCAGGAAGTTCCCGCTGAACGAGCTGATAGCCGCATGCAGGGAACATGTCGATAAGACCGGCAGAAGGATAACGTTCGAATATGCGCTCATTAGAGGCGTGAATGATTCGGACGACGCGATAAGGCAGCTTGCAAACCTGCTCAGAGGTATGATCTGTCATGTGAATCTCATACCGCTCAACGATGTGAAAGAAAGCGGCCTGCGCGGGAGCAGCAGGCTGAGAGCGGGGGAGATAGCGGAATTTCTTGAAGGAAGAGGAATACCGTGTACGGTGCGCCGTGAACTCGGTTCGGATATTGACGCGGCCTGCGGACAGCTCAGACTCAACAGGATGAAAGATTAAGAAAAATCCGCACCTTAACGCTGTTTTCAGTTGAGAAAAAGCAGTTGCTATTGTATAATAAACTAAAGCCAAATTACAACAAGGAGGAATGTGTTATGGTGAAATTGTTAGTGGGACATAAAGGCAGCGGCAAGACCAAACAGATGATAGACAGAGCAAATGATCTTGTAGACAATACTAACGGCCACGTGATCTTTATCAATAAGAATCACAGACTGACCTACAATTTGAAACATGATATCAGAGTTATTTGCATGGAGGACTTCCCTCATATCACAAACAGCGATGAATATATCGGCTTCATCTATGGGATAATCAGTTCGGATCATGATATAGACACGATATTCATCGACGGGATCTTGAAGCATGCAGATGTTTCATTAGGCAATTTGCCTGTATTCATAGACAGACTGAAGAAGATTTCGGCTATGTTTGAAATCGAATTCGTGGTAAGTCTCTCGGCAGAAAAAGAAGAGATGATCGGCGTTGATTTTACAGACTGCGAAATCTTAAACTAGTCATCAGCAGGCATGTATTGACATGAATGATTCAGGACGCCATTTTGGCGTCCTGTTCTATAGAAAGAACAATTGAATTACGGAGCAGAACATGAACGAAATATATACAGCAGAAGGGATCAGAGATATTTTCAGAAGTCGTCCTGTGGGCGCAGTAGGAAAGTATCATTTCTTTTCGGTGCTTATTCCTATAGTCGAATCAGGCGGCGAACTCAATCTTCTCTATGAAGTCCGGGCAAGGGATCTGGACAGACAGCCGGGAGAAGTGTGCTT
>JALCRY010000014.1 GCA_022652985.1 Eubacteriaceae bacterium
TGACAAGTATGGGCCTCGGGGAGGCCGTCAGGGAAGATCTGCACTTTTGCTTGAAAAATTGAAGTATCATCTTACGAGAAAAGCCCAGACGAACTCATTGTTCGCTTGGGCTTTGTCTACAGTCTGAGCGGAACACCGTCAGGTGTTCCGTTTTCCATGCTTATTCATTGTTATTATTGATTGTTAGAGGGAGTTGTTTATTTGTTTGTTGTTTTCTTTTGTGAGTTTATAATAGCGCAGTATCCTTAAAGGACTCTGAAAAAGTCAGATCATTATTCTCTGTAAAATATACAATCGTCCAGAAAATCGCCTTATTTTCTGCCCTTTCGGCTGATTTGCACGGCATTTCAAACATATATAATAAATATGATCAATATATTTATTGTTTCGGGAGGTGTTTTATGAGAAAAAGAATACTGATGATATTACTGTCCCTCGCAGTAATATCAGCGTGCAGTTTCCCCGCACAAAGCTATGCAGCTGAAACAAGAGGATCGTCGGAAGACGACAACAATGACAATTTTCAGGTTACGGTCATCACCAAAGACGGCCAGAAGCTGATAAACAACACAGCATATTATACTGATGAAGTCCGGCTGATCTGCAGAGTAAACGCCGCAGGGCCTGCATTACTTAAAGTCAATGCTGAAGGTACATCTGTCAATCTGTATTCTGATTCCGTTTTCGACACTATGGTGAGTGAGATCCATGACGAATACTGCGATCCGGATAACAGCATATGCAATTATTACCTGCAGCAGAAGGGAACTTATTACCTTCTCCTGAATGACAACAGAGGACCGGCTAAAACAGTTAACGTCACAGCAGGACTTGTCTACGAAAAATCCCGTATTACTCTGACCGACAGCCCGGATACAGATGAGGATTCATATTCGAACACTGTTATGGGCACAGCCAATTCGACAGATGTGCTCATAAAATTCAGACCGAAAAAAAGCGGAACTTTTACTTTTACCACATCTACCAAAGCGGCCAGACTGCTCAACAGCTATAAGCGAGTCATCTGCTCATCGGATCATTCCGGTTCCGCCTCGTTCGGACTGCTCAGAGGACATACATACTATATAAAATGCTGCGCTGCAGATTTCGAACCGTTCTGCGCCGTTCCTTTCCGAGCTGTGTATCGCGGTAAAATACACAGTGCAGCGAACTTGGCCGCAGCCGGAAAACTGCCTGCCCGCACCATCGATGTCAGCGGAGAGAAAAATGAAAAAATCTCAGTAACGATGTTCACGGAAAAATCCCAGACGTTATGGTACAAAATCAAAGTGCCCGCGGACGGGACTTATACATTCTCCCGGGATACGAGCCTGGCTTCCGGCAGTTTCAAAGCCAGAGTCCTGGATCAGGACGGCACCCCCGTTACGGGATATATAAAGGGCGCTAACGTCAGCACGCCATTAACGCAGGGTATTTATTATATTCAGTTCAAGGGCACCAGACATACCAGCGGAAACCCTGCACTGACAATTTTTTAGTACTGCTGAAAAAAAGGGACACCACAGGGTGTTCCTTTTTCCATGCTTATTCATTGTTATTATTGATTGTTAGAGGGAGTTGTTTATTTGTTTGTTATTTTCTTTTGTGAGTTTATAATAGCGCAGTATCCTTAAAGGACTCTGAAATAATCGAAAAATAATCTTCGGATCCATTTCCGGTTTAATACATCTGTTTCCCCGGTATCTGCCAGCCCTCTCCGAACACTTCTCTGACATCTCCGACGATCATGAAACTGTCTTTATCCACTACGCTGACCTTATATTTCAGCAGGCCAAGTTCTTTCTTATTGACCACCGTATAAAGCATATGACGGTGCTGTCCCGTATGATATCCTATTGCTTCTATATAGGTTACGCCTCTGTCCAGACTGCGGTCTATATACTCTGCTATCTCGTCGTTTTTATCAGAAATTATATATACCGATTTGGCAAATCTGACACCTTCCTGTATGCGCCCCGATATCACTGTCGTTCCCGCTATCGACACTATCGCATAAAGAGCATTTGAGAGTCCGAACACGACTGCGCCTGCAATAACGATCAGAATATCGAGTACACCCATGATCGTTGTCATGTGCCAGTGCTTCCTGTACAGCTGTATCAGCGCTCCCGCCATATCGGTCCCGCCCGTAGTTGCATACCTTGTAAATACCAGGCCGATACCCACACCGGAAAGTACGGTCCCGTATATTATGGAAAGCACCATATCATCGCCCATTGGAGCCATCTGCGGTATCGCCCAGAGGAACAATGTGCAGGCAGCTGTGCTGAACAGTGTTTTACCGACAAATTCCCTTCCGCGGAGAATATACGCCGCAATAAATATCGGCAGATTGAGCGCAATATTCGAAAGCCATATCGGCACTCCTCCGCTGAATATCCCCGATGTCAAATGTTTTATAATGATCTCGAGTCCCGTAAAACCGCCCGCAACAAGATGCAGCGGTGCGAACACCCAATTTACCGACAAAGCAAAAATTGCCGAGCCGGCCGTTATTACTGCATAATCTGCTATTACTGCCTTCACCCTTTTGTTCATGTGTCCCTCCGTTTTTATTGATAAAAAAAACGGAGCCTTATCGCTAAGACTCCGTTCGATCTTCGTACCGGGCGGGTTATTATCCCTCTCGTCTTTGAAAACAATTGCTTGTTCTGGTAATTATATCATTGATATTCAAAGAAAGAAAGTCTTTTATTCAGGACCGGCGGCAAAACATCCGGACGGAAATACAGCCCGGGCTTTTGCTGTTTTTTATTTGATGTTCCTGGTAAAAATTATGTCGCTGTTCACTGTCGAATAGAACATTTCTTTTATCTGACTGTATTTCATCTTCGGCAGTCCCATGATCCACATCAGCTTGGTAATAGTCGCTTCCAGCGTCATATCATAAGCTTCGATCAGATTGAAATCGCTTTTGACTTTTGCGCCGACTTCATAAACTGTCATATCACTTCCCTCGTTCACGACCTGAGTGGCCATAACGACGATCTTGCCTTTCGATTCTATCCATTCCTGCATTATTTTATAGAATTCCTCGGTCAGTGTTGTCGGTATTCCTCCCACGCCGAAGCTTTCCATGACGATGCAGTCGTAGTTCTCAAACAGATAAGGCAATATATCAGGCTTGATCCCCGGTATGAGCTTGAGAAGAAAAATACTCTCCCCCATCTCATGGTAAAACCTGACCGGCTCCCCGAAAGGAACCGAAGGAATATATCTGATGACGCGGCCGTCCTGTATGATCGCAGGCGTAGGAAAATTCACGCTGCGGAAAGCATTGAAGCTCTTGGCGCGTTCCTTTTTCGCCCTTGTACCGACAATGACCTTGCCGCCGAAAACGATGGATACATCCTGCGAATCATCGTCCGCTGCATATATCAGGCTCTCCAGAAGGTTGGTTTTCGCATCAGTAACATCGTTGCTGATCGGTCTCTGCGCGCCTGTTATGACGATGGGCTTGCTTGAATTCTGGATCATATAGGAAAGTGCTGCCGCCGTGTAAGCCAGAGTATCCGTACCGTGACAAATAACGAATCCGTCGTACTTGTCATAGTTGTCCTCTACAGCTTTCTCCATCAGCTTCCAGTAGTACGGCGTGACATTTGTGCTGTCGATAGAACAGACCTGTATCGAATCCACCTCGCAGACATCCGCCGCCTGCGGGACATAAGACAGAAGCTCTTCTGTGCTGAGTCCCGGCGTCAGTCCGAACTCGGTCGACTGCGAGGCAATAGTTCCGCCTGTTCCTATCATCAGTATCTTCTTCATATTATCTCCCTGTGATCCGCCTATCTAAGAGGATTTTCTTCATATTCTTTAAGAATATTGAGTGCGATCTGTACAGCAGTATCCATATCCTGGATATCGGCATATTCGGAAACCGAATGATGATTGAAGCTGCCTGTGCCCAGGTTCGGGCATGGGAGCCCCCTGAACGAAAGAGTCGCACCGTCCGTACCGCCTCTGATAGGAAGTGTCTCCGGCTCAGCGCCGGCATCTCTGATGGCTTTTCTGGCATTGTCGATCACATGCATGTGCGGCTTGATCATTTCTTCCATATTCTTGTACTGCAGCCTGAGATCAGTCGTGACCGTTCCTTCGCCGTACTTTTCATTTAGAGCAGCCGTAATTTTCTTAATAACTTCCTGCTTTTCTTCGATCTTCGACCAGTCGTGGTCTCTCAGGATTATCGACATCTCGCATTCAGATACTATGCCGCTGATCTCCATGACATGATAGAAGCCTTCAAAGCCTTCAGTATCAACAGGACGCTCATTCTGCGGTATCATCTCATCAAATTCTCTGGCGACTTCTATCGCGTTTATCATAGTATCCTTCGCCGAACCCGGATGGATATCAAGTCCCTTTATGTGGACTTTTGCCGATACAGCATTGAAATTCTGATATTCGATTCCGCCCATGTTCTCTCCGTCGAGAGTATAACCAAAATCCGCACCGAATTTTTCGACATCAAATCTTTCCGGGCTGAGTCCGATTTCTTCATCAGGAGTAAAGCCTATCTGAACTGTTCCATGTCTGAATTCAGGATGTTCTTTCATATATTCAAGAGCAGTCATGATCTCAGCGATGCCGGCCTTGTCGTCTCCTCCGAGAAGAGTCGTTCCGTCTGTAGTAATGAGGTCATGCCCGATGCGGTTCTTCAGGAATTTGTCCGTGGCAGGATCAAGGTCGATGCCGTTGAGATGAATAACTTCTCCGCCGTAATTCTTTATGATCTGCGGTTTGATGCGGTCCGCACCAAGATCACCGACAACATCCATATGAGCTATGAGTCCTATGGCCGGCACATCCGCCTTATCGGTGTTCGCCGGAAGAGTTCCGTAGACATATCCCGATCCGTCCATTTCAGCATTTTCCACACCGAGGCTCCTGAGTTCGTCAACAAGATACTCTGCGAGTTTCAGCTGCTTTTTCGTGCTTGGCCATGTGCCTGTCGTCTCGTCTGAAGCCGTGTCAAATTCAACATACTTCAGCATTCTTTCGTAAGCTTTCATTGTGTTTCCTTCTTTCTGTTATTTTATTGATACATACTTTCGGCCGTGCACACACAAGCACAGCCAACATATATTATAGCACGTTGCGGCAATTAGAAAACCCTGATAATTCATTATATTCAGCGCATAAATATAAATTGACACTCTCAAAAACGGTTGTTATGATTATCATAATGAAAGGGAGATCAAATGAGCAGCATCAGTGACCACGTAGGCAAAAGAATACGCCTGTACCGTAAAAATCAGAATATGTCTATTGACGAATTCAGCGCTATGATCGGCAAAAGCAAGTCCACTATTTCCAAATATGAGAACGGTGAAATATCGATCGATGTGGAAACGCTTTTTGAAATCGCAGCGGCTCTTGACGTGTCAGCTTACCAGCTGCTTGATTACCGCGACGAAGATGCCAGAATAAGCGACAACCACGTCCGCGGCTTCTTCAGCGATGTAAAACACATGTTCATGTATTACATGAGCGGCGCCCCTATCCGGCTCGTAAAATGCGTCCTGGAATTCAATCAGATCAATGACAATGAGCACAAGGTCATATTGTACAATACCGTCAGAGATATGGACGATTTCTATGACTGCAGACAGCTCTATTTCGGCGACGTATATTACAGCGACTCGTATGTGAATATGTTCATGACCAACCAGGTCAATAATTCAGAAGAGATCCTGCTGACAGTTCCCAATCCGATGGCTAAAATCGATGAAACGTTCGGCCTCATCTCGGGCATCTCCGAGCGTTACAGAATGCCTATATCCACGAGAGTGCTCCTCTCGCACAGCAACAGGTATTCAGAGGATGAACTTGCCGATAAACTGATACTGAACAAAGACGACATGAAGGAAATACGCAAGTATAACGTATTTATGCTTCCGTCTTCATGGAGATAACTGTAAACAGAAAATCCGCCGGAAATCGATCCGGCGGATTTTTCTATATATGAGCAACTTGAGCAAAAGGTAATTCAGCAGTTAAAGACATGATTTGATAACATCAGCAAGAGCTGTGATACCTTCGATGATCTTGTCGTCAGGCATGCATGAATAGTTCATTCTGAAGCAGTTATATACTCCTCCGTTAGGGAAGAAAGTATCTCCCGGAACGAACGCAACGTTCTTCTCCAGCGACTTCATATAAACATCCTGCGCCTTGAGGTTTTCAGGAAGCGTTACCCAGAGGAAGAGTCCGCCATCCGGATGAGTCCACTTTACGCCGGCAGGGAATGTCTTCTCCATTGTATCGAGCATAACCTGTCTCCTGTGTCCGTATACCTTTCTGATCTCGGCAACGTGAGCATCCAGATCGAACATGTCGATCCAGGCAGCTGTTTCCATCTGTGAGATCGTCGATGCCTGCAGCGCGGCAGCCTGTGCCAGCTTATTGTAGTTGGCCAGTATTTCGTCGTCTGCGCAGATCCAGCCGAGTCTGTATCCAGGAGCCAGGATCTTCGAGAATGTACCGAGGAAAATTACCAGTCCCTTTGTATCGAGAGACTTCAGAGCCGGAAGATATTCTCCCTCGTATCTGAGTTCTCCGTACGGGTTGTCTTCGATCACAGGGATCTCATACTTATTGATGATATCCATGAAAGCATGTCTTCTTTCGAGAGGCCATGTTCTCCCTGTAGGGTTCTGGAAATCAGGAATTACATAAATCATCCTGACTCTGTCTTCCCTGGCAAGGATCTTTTCGAGTTCCTCCGGAATCAGTCCGTCTTCATCTGTAGGCACTTCAATAAATTCAGGTTCATTTGTCTTGAAGGCATTCAGCGCGCCGAGATACGAAGGGCTTTCACAGAGAACGATATCTCCTTTATTCAGGAACAGACGTCCAGAATAGTCGAGGCCCTGCTGTGATCCGCTTGTAACAAGAATATGATCCGCATCTGTTTCAATGTGATTCTTGGCGCCCATTCTCTCGGCAATCTGCTCTCTTAACCTTGGCCAGCCTTCTGTCGTAGAATACTGCATAGCCTTCTGACCGCTTTCTTCCATGACTTTGTTTGCAGCCTGTTCCATCTGCTCTGTCGGGAATAATTCAGGTGCCGGCATTCCGCCTGCAAAAGATATGATTTCAGGCTTAGCTGTCAGTTTGAGCAGTTCTCTGATTGCTGAACCTTCCATTTTTTCCATTCTGTCTGCATATTTTACCACGATATTTTCCTCCTTACCGATTAAAAATAGGTTTACATAAGTTGTATATTCCGGCGATTGATTATCGCTTATTGGACTTAGTCCAGATGCCTAGTTTTTCCGCATCTTTTATCAGCTCATCTCTGAAGTCCGGGTCGGCAATGGAAATCATCATCTCCGTTCTTTCCCAGTTTGTCCTTCCCGCAAGATTGATTATACCGTATTCCGTTGCCAGATAAAATGCCTGACTCCTCGGATCTGTTACGATGTCTCCGCTGAATGTAGGTACGAACCTTGAATGCTTGACTCCTTTCTTGTCCACAAATGACGAAGTCATGCAGATAAAGTTCTTGCCTCCCGGCGAGTCATATGCGCCTGTCAGGAAGTCAAGCTGGCCTCCCGATCCGCTGATATGTCTCGTGCCCGCGCTTTCCGCACATGTCTGTCCAAAAAGATCCACCGCGATACATCCGTTTACAGTGATCATATTATCGATCTGCGCCATGACGGCAGGTGAGTTGACATAGTTTATAGGATATGAAACGCATACAGGATTTCTGTCTATAAAATCAAACAGTCTCTGCGTGCCGAGAGCACATCCGAAAACACCTTTTCCTTTATTCAGTCTCTTTCTGTTATTGGTTATTTTGCCGGCTTCGATCATGTCAACGAATGAGTCGCCCATCATCTCCGTGTGCATGCCGAGATCTTTAAGATCCGATTTGGCTATGTTCCTTCCTACAGCATACGGCAGTCCGCCGATCCCCAGCTGGAGCGTTGCTCCGTCCACCATTTCCTCCATGATATATGATGCGATTTTCTCATCTGTATCCGAAGGCTCAGGACTCTTCAGCTGTCCGAGCGGTCCGTGAGGCCCTTCGACCACCGCATCCACTTCGGAAATATGCACGACATCGCCTTCGCCGCCGTACACCCACGGAAGATTTTCATTGACTTCCAGAATGATCTTGTCGGCAGCGTTGAGCATGGACCTGCAGGCAGCATTCACACCCGATACGTTGAAATATCCGTGATTGTCCATCGGAGTCACACACAGCATAGCGACATCGACCTTTGCATATCCTCTGTCATAATAACTCGGAAGATTCCTGAAAGTCATAGGTGCAAACACACACAGACCAGCATCGCTGTACTTTCTTTCGATCCCCGAACAGAACCAGCTGAAATAAGTAAATGCTTCTCTTTCAGGATCCTGTTCAACTATCTGTATTTTATTCATTGCCAGATATGCTCTGACTTTGACGTCTTTAAGTTCGCCCTTTCTCTTCGCGAGCGCGTCATCCAGGAGCTGCGGCATACCATATCCGAAATTATAGTCGACCCAGTCACCGTCCCTGACCATTTTAACGGCTTCCTCAGGTGTCGTAAGTTTCTTCTTGTAGTCGTCGTAATAGCTCATATTATTTGTCTCCTTCTTTTATTTTCCAGCCAGTTTCTTATAGTGTTCAAAGTTGCTTCTGGCCTGTTTCTCGGCCTCATTGAAGAGTACCTTGGCATTCTCCGGGAATGTCCTGTCGAGTGCAGAGTATCTGACCTCTCCTCTGAGGAACTTCTTGAGATCCATATTCGGCTCTTTCGAATCGAGTACGAACTCCTTTGTCTCAGGGTAATACCTGTAAAGCGGCCAGTATCCGGAGGCGACAGCATCCTTCATTTCCTGCTGAACATTGTTCATGCCCTGCTTGATTCCGTGCGAAATGCATGGCGAATAAGCTATGATCAGCGATGGTCCCTTATGCTCTTCGGCTTCCTTCATGACTCTGACCAGCTGTGCCGGGTTGGCTCCCATGGCAACCGATGCGATATAAATGTTATCATACGCCATCATCAGCAGCCCGAGGTTCTTCTTGTTCGTCTTCTTGCCCGATGCCTGGAACTGTGCGACAGCTCCGATAGGCGTAGCCTTAGAGGACTGTCCGCCCGTGTTTGAATATACTTCAGTGTCGAGCAGTAATACATTGACGTCCGCATCCATAGCGAATACGTGGTCAAGACCGCCGTATCCGATATCATATGCCCAGCCGTCTCCGCCGACCATCCACATTGTTTTCTTCGGCAGCTGCGCTTTTTCTTTGATTATCGTTCTGGCGAGTCCTGCGGCTTTGCCGCTGAGCTCGGCATCTCTCAGTTCAGCAATGAATTTCTCACTTGCTTTCTGCGATTTGTCAAGATCATCGAACGTTTTGACCCAGTTCTGCGCCGCTTTATACAGTGCCGAACCTTCCTCTATACTTTCCAGGAGCGCTTCAACATGCATCTTCGCCAGGTTTCTCTGCTGAGCGACAGCCAGACACATGCCGTAACTGAACTCCGCATTGTTTTCAAACAGCGAGTTGGACCATGCCGGGCCTCTGCCTTCTTTGTTCTTGCAATAAGGCATGCAAGGCATCGCTGAACCCCAGGCCTGTGTGCATCCCGTAGCATTGGCGATATATGCTCTGTCTCCGTAAAGCTGTGTGAGCAGTTTCACATAAGGAGTTTCACCGCAGCCTGCGCACGCGCCCGAGAACTCGAGCAGCGGCTGTTCGAACTGACTTCCCTTGAGCGAATATTTATCCGTCTTTTTCTTATCTTTAAGATCAAGCGCATATTTCCAGTTTGTCTGGTCTTTCGAAACTTCGATAGCCGGCGTCATCTTCAGCGCCTTGCCTGATTTAGGACATACCGATGCGCAGCTTCCGCAGCTCGTGCAGTCCAGAGTGCTGACCTGGATGCTGAATTTCAGTCCTGCAACGTCCTTGCCCTTTGCATCTGCCATTTCAAAGCCTTCCGGCGCCTTCTTCGCTTCCGAATCATTCAGCAGGAACGGTCTGATGACCGCATGCGGACATACAAATGCACACTGATTGCACTGGATACATTCTTCGCTGTTCCATACAGGAAGAGCCGTTGCGATCCCTCTCTTTTCGTAAGCCGAAGTGCCGAGAGGCATAGTGCCGTCTTTCATCGTCATGAACGCGCTTACCGGAAGATCATCGCCTTTCTGAGCATTGACCGGCTGCAGTATTTCTCTGATAAAGAACGGCAGCGTTTTATCGATCTTGAGCTTTTCAGGTTTGAGCTTCTTCCACGAATCAGGAACATCGACCTTGATCACGCTGTCGATCCCTGCATCTACAGCAGCCTGGTTCATCCGTATGATCTCATCGCCTTTTGCGTTATATGTCTTGGCTATGAACTTCTTCATATATTCCACAGCATCCTTGATAGGAATAACTTTGGCCAGTTTGAAGAAGGCTGCCTGCAGCACCATATTCGGATGGTTGCCGAGTCCGATTTCCTGCGACAGTTTATTGGCATTTATGATATAGAACTTGATGTCGTTGTCCGCGATGTATTTTCTGACCTTTGCCGGAACATATTTGTCAAGTTCATCGACTCCGTACTCACAGTTCAGGAGGAATGTCCCGCCCGGTTTAAGCTCGTCGATGATGTCATACTGATTCAGATAATGCTCATTGTGGCAGGCGACAAAATCGGCTTCCTTAACTACATATTCCGACATTATCGGTTTCTTGCCGAATCTGAGATGCGATTTAGTAATGCCGAATGACTTCTTGGTATCATATTCGAAGTACGCCTGGCAGTACATGTTCGTGCTCTCGCCGATGATTTTTATCGAATTCTTGTTTGCCCCTACAGTACCGTCTGAACCGAGCCCCCAGAACTTGCAGTTTATTGTTCCCTTTGGCTCAACATTGAGAGCCGGACCTGAAGCCAGGGACATATTTGTTACATCGTCCACGATGCCGATCGTAAAATGATCCTTCGGCTTCTTCAGCTTGAGATTGTCGAAAACAGCCTTGATATCAGCAGGTCTGGTATCCTTCGATGAAAGCCCGTATCTGCCCGCAAAAATAACCGGAGCATTCTTGTCATTGGCAAATGCTGTGCAGACATCTTCATACAGCGGCTCTCCGACATTTCCAAGTTCCTTTACTCTGTCGAGCACCGCGATCTTCTTTACTGATTTCGGAAGGAATTTCTTGAAGTATTTGACAGAGAACGGTCTGAAGAGGTGCACCTGAAGGAATCCGACTTTTTCGCCGGCGGCATTCATTGCATCTACAAGCTGTCTGATAGTGCCGCTGACCGAACCCATGGCGATCACGACTCTGTCCGCGTCCCTGGCGCCGTAGTAATTGAAAACATGATATTTTCTGCCCGTAAGAGCGCTGATCTGCCCCATGTAATCTTCGACAACATCCGGGAATGCCGCGTAGTCCGCATTGTTTGTTTCTCTGATCTGGAAATATACATCTGGATTCTCTACCGTCGACCTCATAACAGGGCTCTCCGGATTTATCGCATTCTCTCTGAATTCCTGAAGCGCTTTCTTGTCGATCATCTTTTCAAAATCTTTATAATCGATCGCTTCAACCTTCTGGATTTCATGTGATGTTCTGAACCCATCCATAAAATGCAGTACCGGTATTCTTGTCTTTATCGCTGCGAGATGAGCAACGCCGGCAAGGTCCATGACCTCCTGGACACTTCCTGTTGAAAGCATGCCCCAGCCTGTCTGTCTGCAGTTCATAACATCGGAATGATCTCCGAAAATAGAAAAAGCATGAGTACCGATAGTCCTGGCTGCAACATGAAGAACTCCCGGAAGTCTTTCTCCGGATATTCTGTGCAGTGTCGGGATCATCAGCATCAGGCCCTGTGAAGCGGTGAACGATGTAGCAAGCGCGCCGGCCTCAAGACATCCGTGAACTACACCCGAAGCGCCCGCTTCGGACTGCATCTCCACTATGCGGACTTCCTGCCCGAATACATTCTTGCGGCCGTTGGCCGACCATTCGTCCGTCACCTCTGCCATCGGGGAAGAAGGCGTGATCGGGAAAATGCCCGCGACCTCGGTAAAAGCATAAGCCACGTATGCAGCAGCTGTGTTGCCGTCAACTATCATTGTGTTCTTTTTGCTCATAATTACTCACTCCAATTTCTATAAAATTACTGATTTACTTATCTAATTTTATAGCTATTGACTGACAATTTCAAATTCTCCCCATTTTCTTTAAATGAAATAAACCGCTTTGTTTTTTCTTGAGAGTGGATAAAAGCGGCGATAAAATGAAAAAAATCCCGAAATTCGATGAATTTCGGGATAAAAAAATCTTTAAAAATATTTTAAAGAAACCTATTCAGTCTCTTTCCTGCCGAATACCTGCTCATACATGGCCCTGCCGCTCGGTGTCGCAGCCAGCCCTCCCATCGCAGTTTCTTTCAGCGATGAAGACATGGAATCGCCAATATGCTTCATGGCAACTATGACCTCGTCCGCCGGGATCTTGCTGCAGATACCCGCAAGCGCCATCTCCGCTGCGCAGAGCGCATTCGCGACTCCGCCCGCATTTCTTTTGATACACGGGATCTCAACCAGCCCCGCGACGGGATCACATACAAGTCCCAGTATATTTTTAAGTGCTATTGCTGCCGCATTTTCCGCCATCGCCGGTGTTCCGCCCGCCAGTTCGGTAAGCGCAGCTGCGGCCATCGCCGAAGCAGAACCGCATTCCGCCTGACATCCGCCGCCCGCGCCCGCGAGACAGGCATTGTTGTTTATTACCATACCCACAGCAGAAGCTGTGAACATGGACATAACGCAGTCTTTCTCATCGGCATTTTTATCTTTCTGATAGGCTATCAGCGCTCCCGGCAATATGCCGCATGAACCGGCAGTAGGAGCCGCAACTATACGGCCCATCGCAGCATTCAGCTCCGATACGGAAAGTGCTTTGGCAATGGCGTCGGCAAAAAGCCCTCCGCACATCGCCGAACCGTTCTCTACAGCCTTTTTCATTTTATACGCGTCTCCGCCGGTAAGCCCGCTGGTGGATTTCAGCTTTTTCACTGAGCCTTCTTTTACGGCTTCACGCATGATGCGGTAGTCCTCCGCCATTCTGGAATAGAGAACATCGGCGTCTGTCTCCATGCTCTCCGCCTGATCGGCAAGAACGACATCCGAGATACGGCATCCGGCTGCCCTGGCAGCTTCGGTAAGTTCTCTGACTGAATCATATTTAAGCATATCGAAGCTCCTTTCTATAACGGCTTGATAAGTGTCGATGAAGTAACGTTCGGAAGCTGCGATATTTCCTGATTTATAGCTTCCCCTATCACGCCGTCTACTTCTATCGTCATGACGGCTGTGCCGCCCTTCTTTTCTCTGCTCAGCATGAAATTAAAAATATTCATGTCGTGCCAGCTCATTATTGTAGTTACTTTTGCTATCATTCCAGGTTCATCTTTGTGCACTACAATGAGCGTCGCATACTGACCGCTGATTTCAACTTTCAGTCCATTGATCTCGGTGACCATGATATTGCCGCCGCCAACTGATGAAGCCTGCATCACCAGTGTCTTTCCATCCGCCCCCGTCAGAGTTATCTTGGCGGTGTTCGGATGGCAGTTTTCCAGTTCTCCCGGCTCAAACGTATATTCAATGCCTTCTTTTTCTGCAATTTCCAGACTTTCGCGTATACGCTTGTCATCAGGAGCCATGTCCATTATGCCTGCCAGGATCGCTTTATCAGTGCCGTGGCCTTTATAGGTATGCGCAAATGAACCGGCCAGCAGTATATGAGCTTTTTCTGCCGGCTGTCCAAGAAGGTGCCTCGCCATTCTTCCGATACGCGCAGCACCAGCGGTATGTGACGAACTCGGTCCTATCATAACCGGTCCGATAATATCGAACACATTCATATTACGATTTCCTCCTCAGGTCCTATCAGTTTCCAGCCCGGTGTTCCTTCATGATGTCCCTGCACTCTGCAAGGCGCGCTGACGCCGATAGTTCCCGTATCTGTCATAACAAATTCTGTATCTGCTTCTGAAAGGAGCAGATGCTCGTTTGAACTTCCTGTTTTTACTGTGTGCCCAATTTTTCCTTTTGATTATATGTGCCTTATTATTATTTGAGATAACTTATATAAGGAAGCTGTCTGTATTTCTGATTTGCATCCAGCCCATAGCCTACAATGAACAGATCCTTCACTACAAATCCGACATAATCGGCTTCGATGTCCACTTTTCTTCCCTCCGGCTTATCGAGCATGCAGCAGATCCTGACACTTTTCGTGCCTCTGTTGGCAAAATATTTCTTCAGGTACGCCAGTGTCGTTCCGGAATCAACTATATCTTCAACGATAATAACATTTTTACCCACTACATCTGAGTCAAGGTCTTTGTTTATCTTGACAACGCCTGAGCTCTTTGTTGCCGCTCCGTAGCTGCTGCACGCCATGAAGTCTATCTCCACATCGAGAGAAATGCTCTTCATTACATCCACCATCCAGGGAACAGCCCCTCTGAGGATACCTACGAGCAGAACGCTCTCGCCTGCGTAGTCTTTATCGATCTGCAGGCCTATTTCCGCTGCTCTGGCTCTGATTTCCTCCTCGGTGATCATGATTTCTCCGACGGTCTGTCTATTGTCCATTGCTATCACTACCTCCGTCTTTGTGATCGTTCTTGTCATTGCGGTCACTGTCTTCACTATATTTTACTTCAAAGTCAACGTCATCGATCGGATCTTTGTCGCTGAACTTCTTTGAAAGATCCATGGTCTTATCTCCCAGCCAGTACTGATCAAGAGTGTCTTTCAGATACCAGAGGATCCACACCCATAAAATTATATCACTTATCAGTCCCAGCGCAGGAATAAGATTTGAAACAAACAGGAATACGATACCGAAAACGACAATGATTTTTTTCCAGACTGATACAGTCCGGTCCAGCATCATGAAACGGATCGCTTTTATCCTTTTTATCAATACACGAAATGCTATATTTGTCTGCATAAAGCATCACTCCTGTGCGATTATTCTCCCTATCTCCGCAAGCAGTTCATCATGCCCCGTCTTTGTAAGCGCCGATACCGGTATCACTTTGCCGTCGGGCCCCATGCCAAGACATTTTTTTATATTCTGCACCGACTTATTCATCTGGTTCTTTGAAAGCTTGTCCGCCTTGGTGGCGGCGACCAGACCGTCAAGCCCGTAATGCTTCATATAATCGTACATCTGAACATCCTGCGCCGTAGGATCATGTCTTATATCCACCAGCAGAACCACTTTCAGAAGCGACTCTCTGCTCTGGAAATAATCATCCATCATTTTGCCCCAGTTTTCAGTAACGGACTTTGCGACCTTTGCATACCCGTATCCCGGAAGATCCGCTATCCTGAATTTCCCGTTTATTTCGTAGAAATTGATAGTTCTCGTCTTCCCCGGGCTGCCGCTGACTTTTGCAAGTTTTTTTCTGTTGGTAATGAGATTCAGCAGCGACGATTTGCCGACATTTGATCTTCCCGCAAATGCCACTTCCGGCATATTGTCGGCAGGATACTGATCCGGTCTCGCCGTCACCGCAATAATCTCAGCAGAATTTATTTTCATTATTTTTTACCTTTTTTCTTAACCGGTTTGTCGTCCAGGACTTCTTTCAGCGCCTCGTGGACATCGCTTATAAGCACAAACGTCATCTGCTCTCTGACTTTTTCCGGTATCTCATCAATATCCGGTTCGTTTTCTACAGGAAGCAGAACTTTCTTTATACCGGCTCTATGTGCAGCCAGTACCTTTTCTCTTATCCCGCCGACAGGAAGCACTGAACCGCGAAGCGTTATTTCGCCCGTCATCGCAATATCCTGTTTTGCAGGTCTGCCCGTAAGCGTGGATATCATCGCCACACACATCGTAACGCCCGCCGACGGTCCGTCCTTAGGTGTCGCACCTTCAGGTATATGGAGATGCATATCATATTTCTCGTAAAAATCCTTTTCGATGCCGAGCTCATCAGCGATAGATCTTATATAACTGATGCCGGTCTGCGCCGATTCCTGCATGACATCGCCGAGCTGACCCGTAAGGTTCAGCTTGCCTTTGCCGGGAACAGCGACCGTCTCTATTTCCAGCGTCACTCCGCCCACGATCGTCCAAGCCAGTCCGGTCGTAACTCCGATCTTCTTCACGCCTTTGATTATATCGTATCTGAAACGCCTCTTCCCGAGATATCCTTCGAGATCAGCAGGCTTGATGCTGTAAGTTTTCGCCTCGCCCTCAGTCACGATTTTTCTCGCGACCTTTCTGCAGAGGTTGGCTATCTCTCTTTCAAGATTTCTGACTCCGGACTCCATCGTGTAGTAATTGATGAGATCCCTTATGGTCTTCTGCGTGAATCTGATATCCTTGCTTCTCAGACCGTTGGCCGCTCTTTCCTTAGGAATGAGATATTTGGTCGCGATCTGCACTTTGTCCTCTTCGGTATATCCCGCCACGTTTATTACTTCCATTCTGTCAAGCAGCGGTCCCGGTATAGTACTGGCATCGTTTGCCGTGGTGATGAACATGACCTTCGAAAGATCGAAAGGCACTTCGAGGTAATGGTCAGTGAAATTTTTATTCTGTTCAGGATCGAGCACCTCAAGCAGCGCCGAAGCGGGATCTCCTCTGAAATCCGCGCCGAGCTTGTCGACTTCATCGAAAAGGAATACAGGATTCTTCGTGCCCGCTTCCTTGATGCAGTTAATTACTCTTCCCGGTATAGCTCCGATGTACGTCCTTCTGTGTCCTCTTATCTCAGCCTCATCTCTGACTCCGCCGAGAGACATCCTGACATATTCTCTTCCCGTAGCTCTCGCTATGGATTTGACAATAGAAGTTTTGCCTGTTCCCGGAGGGCCTACCAGACAGAGTATCGGACCTTTCATAGTCTGCGAAAGATGTATGACCGCAAGATATTCCAGGACTCTTTCCTTGACTTTCTCCAGACCCCAGTGATCTTCGTTCAGGATCTTTTCCGCTTTTTTCAGATCGAGTTCCATCTCTGATTCTTTGTTCCACGGAAGAGAAAGGATCGTTTCGATGTACGTTCTGCTGACAGACGCTTCTGATGAAGACGGCTGCATCTTCGACATCCTCTTTATTTCCTTTTCCACGACCGCTTCAGTCTTTTCCGGCAGACAGAGTTCCTTTATCTGCTTCTCCCACTCGTCGATCTCATCCTCGATTTCTTCGTCAACACCCAGTTCCTCCTGGATGGCGCGCATCTGCTCTCTCAGATAATACTCTTTCTGATTCTGGTTCATCTGGGACTTGATCTTTGAACTGATATCCTCTTCTATATTGAGTATCTCTATCTCGCGCGACAGTACCTGCGTAAGCACATTCAGCCTGTCCATGATATCGAGACATTCAAGTATCTGCTGCTTCTCATCCGTCTTGATTTCCAGATGTGAAGCAACTATATCAGCGAACCTTCCCGGCTCATCGATCGTCGCAACCGTTGAAAAAGTTTCCGGCGACATATTCTGATTCAGGGCGAGATATTCGTCGAACAGAGTCAGGACACTCCTCATCAATGCTTCCGTCTTCGGCGATATCTGCTGCGGCTCCGCATCCGGTATCTCTTTGACAGCGCACTTGAAATACGGCACTTCCATGAGCATATTAGTTATGCTGCCTCTGTTCACACCTTCCACGAGGACTCTGATCGAGTCTCCCGGAAGCTTCAGCATTTGCTTTATCTTGGCGATAGTGCCTACATGGTAAAAATCCTCCATCGTAGGCAGGTCTGTATTTTCATCTTTCTGTGTGACCAGGAAAATATACTGATTCTTGATCATGGCCTTTTCCAGGGCGTTGATCGATTTTTCTCTCCCGATATCAAAATGAAGGACCATGTTCGGAAATATGGTCAGTCCTCTTAAAGGAATCATAGGCAGTACAAGATCGCCGTCACTCGTCTTATCGACTCTTGCGTCTGATCCGACAGTTTCTTCTATCATGTTCTTATTATCTTCCGTCATTTTCCCCTCCTTTATATTATACTCATCTGACATAATGAGGCGGCTAACATAGCCGCCCCATCTTTATGCTGTTTCCTTTTCGGAAATCTTTTTCTCTTCTTCCAGAGCCAGCTCTGCATCTTCCTTTTTCTGCTCATCGAGCACAAGTGTAGGATTCACTCCGTCATCGACGGTCGCCTTGGTGATAATGCATTTCTCCACATCATCCCTTGAAGGTATCTCGTACATGACTCCTGTCATAAGCTTTTCCATGATGCCTCTGAGGCCTCTTGCTCCGGTATTCCTCTGGAGCGCCTGCTTGGCTATCGCCAGAATTGCGTCATCCTCGAGTTCAAGCTCGACACCGTCCATTTCAAAGAGCTTTTTGTATTGTTTTACCAGAGCATTCTTCGGCTCGGTAATGATCCTTGTAAGCGCTTCTTCATCAAGTTCCGAAAGAGTCACTATCGAAGGAAGTCTTCCTATAAACTCAGGTATGAGTCCGTATCTCAGCAGATCCTCAGGCTGAAGCAGACTCAGTATCGCCGCTTCCTGTTTCGTGGTCTTTTCTACCTGCGAGTTGAATCCTATTACCTTTTCGCCGACTCTTCTCTGGATGATCTTATCCAGACCGTCGAAAGCTCCTCCGCAGATAAACAGTACGTTTGTCGTATCAAACTGAATGAACTCCTGATGAGGATGCTTTCTTCCGCCCTGCGGCGGAACACTTGCAACAGTTCCTTCGAGTATCTTCAGCAGCGCCTGCTGCACGCCTTCACCGCTGACATCTCTCGTTATCGAAACATTCTCCGACTTCTTGGCTATCTTATCTATTTCGTCAACATAGATGATACCCTTCTGCGCCTTCTCTATGTCATAATCAGCAGCCTGTATCAGTTTGAGAAGTATATTTTCAACATCTTCGCCGACATAACCTGCTTCTGTAAGAGCGGTAGCATCCGCTATTGCGAACGGTACATTCAGTATCTTGGCCAGTGTCTGCGCAAGAAGCGTTTTTCCGGAACCGGTAGGCCCGATCATAATGATATTCGATTTCTGCAGTTCCACACCGTCGGTGCTGACATCCACTCTGCCTATACGCTTGTAATGGTTATATACCGCAACTGCAAGCGCCTTTTTGGCATCTTCCTGTCCTATGACATAATCAGCCAGCTTCTCGGCTATCTCCTTCGGCTTAGGCAGTTTCAGCGCGAGATCCGGAGCATCCTCTTCGGACTGCTCCGCAAGTCCCTCTGCGATTATATCCTGGCACAGTTCGACACATTCGTTGCAGATGTATACATCCGGTCCGGCAACGAGCCTTTTGACCTGGCTCTGAGGCCTGCCGCAGAACGAACACCTTATTTCGTTGTTGTCGTCATATTTTGCCATAATTTTTCCCCTTTTACTTCGAGGTCAGCACTTTGTCTATGAGCCCGTATTCCGCAGCTGCGTCAGCGCTCATGAAATTGTCCCTTTCAGTATCTCTCTGTATGACATCCAGAGACTGACCCGAATTTTCACTTAAGATCCTGTTCAGTTTTTCTCTCGTCTTGAGTATCCAGTCCGCATGGATCTTGATGTCCGATGCCTGACCCTTGACTCCGCCGAGAGGCTGATGGATCATGATCTCAGCATTCGGAAGAGCGTACCTCTTGCCCTTCTGGCCCGATGAAAGCAGGAATGCTCCCATGCTTGCCGCGAGACCTACACAAATAGTCGAAACATCCGGCTTGACATAATTCATTGTGTCATAAATCGCCATGCCTGCCGTTACGCTTCCGCCCGGACTGTTGATATATATATTGATATCTTTCTCCGGATCCTCTGCCTCGAGGAACAACATCTGTGCTACTACGAGACTGGCTATATTGTCATCGATCTCATCACTGAGAATTATTATTCTGTCTTTCAGCAGTCTTGAATAGATATCGTACGATCTCTCGCCCGCACTTGTCTGTTCTACTACATAAGGTACTAATGCCATGATACCACGCCTTTCCGCTGTTTAATCTTCTTTTTTATCTTCTTCTTCGTCTTCAGCCTTTTTTTCGACCTGATTCGCATTGTCATAAACTACATCGACAGCTTTTCTCATCTTGATGTCCTGCTCCATATAGGCCATGTTGTCTTCTCCGAGCATTTCTCTGATTTTGTCCGCCTCAAGGCTGTACTGTATAGCCATGAGATCGACTTCCTTGTCGACATCTTCGTTTGTGGCTTCTATTTTTTCTATCTCCGCGATAGCTGTAATGATCATTCTCATTTTGACTCTCTTGAAAGCATCGTCTCTGATGTCTTTTCTGAATTCCTCAGGAGTCTTGCCGAGATACTGGAAATATTTCTGTATATCCATGCCCTGCATGCGCAGCTGCTGATCGAATTCTCTGATCATCTGATCAAGTTCATCCTCGACCATGACTTCAGGAACATCGAAATCATTCTTCTTATATACTTCTTCCAGCGCAGCGTCCTTCATCATGTTCACTGCCTGTGATTCTTTTGACTTCTTCAGTTTCTCTGCAGTATCATTGCGGAGCTCTTCCAGTGTATCGAACTCGCTTATGTCCTTGGCAAACTCATCGTCAAGTTCCGGCAGTTCCTCTGTCTTCACTTCATGTACAGTGCAGTGGAATACCGCTTCTTTCCCGGCCAGATCTTCTGAATTGTAATCCTCAGGGAAAGTAACCGTGACGTCCTTGCTGTCTCCGGCCTTAACGCCGACCAGCTGCTCTTCAAATCCCGGAATGAAAGTATTAGATCCGAGCACGAGAGGATAATTCTCCGATGTGCCTCCTTCAAACTGATCGTCGCCTACAAATCCTGCATAGTCTATAACAACTGTATCGCCGTCAGCAGCTTCTCTTTCCACAGAAATGAGTCTTGCATTTCTCTTTCTGAGATTTTCCATCTCCTGATCGATATCTTCTTCAGAAGTCTCTCCGTCTATCTTTTTGATTTCCACGCCCTTGTAATCCTTGATTTCTATTTCAGGATATACCTGGACCTTAACTGTCACTGTAAAGTCTTCGCCCTTCTTGAGTTCATCAAAGTCCACCGACGGACGGTCGATAACGTTAAGGTCAAGTTCGCCTACTGCTTCAGGATAACCGTTGTTGATCAGATCATTGACAGCGTCTTCCATGAAGACATTCTCTCCGTAGTGTTTTTCAATTATACTTCTCGGAGCTTTACCTTTCCTGAAACCGTCTACTGAATATCTGTCTTTAGTAGCCTGATAAGCCTTGATCACGGCATTTTCGAGATCCTCGGCTGTGAATTCCATTTTGAACTTTGCTTCGTTTCCTTCTTTAGAAATAAATGTAGCTTTCATTGAATGATTTCCTCCTGTTATATCAAATTCATCAACATAAGTCCCCTTGCGAACTTACTGTCCTTCTCCGGTTTAAGATCATATTTTTTCTGAAGTTTCATTCCGAGATCTTCCAGTGCATCCTTTTCGCCTGAAAAAAGCTCTATCTCCAGTTCTGATATCGGCATTGATCCGTTCTCCGTCAGTATCTCACCTTCATCGAGTGAAAATTCGAGAAGACTGTTTCCGGTATCCGCTCTGAACATCCGCCGCCTGAAATTCACTTTCATCAGCGGTATGAGCTCGCTGCCTCCGATAAGCGAGAGAAGCTCTGCCCCTATTTCACTCTGGCTGAAGATATGCGGATCCGGTCTGATATCATCATTCCACTCTCCGAGTGACGCATTCAGTTCCTCTCTTATGTGGAGAGGGCCCTCGCTTTTCCCATTCCATTTGAGCGATGCAACTGCTCTTGAATCTTCTTTTCTCACCCTATAGGCAATATCATTTCTGAGCAGGACATGATCTGCAGTATCATAGTATGTACTTTCAAACATCTCTGTCCTTCGCTCATCATCGGTGCCCTTGCTCAGAAGAGCAAGCGCGCTGTCATTCCATATGCGGTCTGCTTTACTGTTGTTTTCGAGCGCATATTTTAATTCAATTTCCATATAGTACCTTCTCTTTACACATGAATATCAGTATTTTAACACTTAATTGCTCGGAATACAACAAAAAATGACGCTCTGAACGTCATCTTCAGAGCGCTATTTCTTCGCGTTATCTATCATTAATTCTATATTCCTCTGGCACGATTCTATATCTTCCGTTTTTATGCCTGTGAACGCTTTGCTGCTCCAGTCCTTCAGCATATCCCTCATGACTTTTCTGAACGCTTCCGCTCTGTCTGTGAGATAGACCAGCGAGGACCTTCCGTCATCGGGATTTTCCCGCCTTTCCACAAATTGCTTCTTCTCCAGAGACTGCAGCGTCCGCGCAAGCACGCTTTTGTCATAATGGATCTCGTTCAGCATCGCTTCCTGCGTGATACCGTCCGCTTCGTACAGGCATAAAAGCACTACACCTTCGGCAGTATTCAGATCGTACTCCGCAAGTCTGCATTTCATCTGCATGTTGAACTGCTTGCTGAAGTTCATCACGCTCCTGCCGAAATCAGCGTACACTTTGTATTTATCGGCCATATCAATTCTCCTCTCTCTTTTTACCTCTATATAATGAAAGCAGCAGCAGACCGGCCAGAGACGCAATGGCAGTTGTCGCATATACTTCACTGAATCCTTTTCCGAGCGCAGCCTGGAACACTTCCTTGATTTTTGACGATCTTGCACTTATTTCACTGGTATAATTCTTTTCTGCCGTTGTGAAAGCGCCCGGTACCGCGGCTTTCAGGACCCTCATTTTGCGTACGTTGCCATTGATCTCCGACTGAGCCGACTTCAGCTTGACTATCGATGCGCTCATCTTATTACTGCTGTTTTCCAGTTTTGTCAGCTTGGCTGACACTTTGTTCCTTGCTGCGATCAGCGGTTTCAAAGCCTCGTTCGAAATTTTATCGCTCTGAGCCTGCATCTTGGCAATCGCGGCATCCTGCTCCGCAAGCCCGTTTTCCATGCCGGTGATCGCAGGCGTCATTGAATCCGCCTGTTTCTGCATTTCCGCGATCTTACTATCCATGCCGCTGACGGCTCCCTGCAGTGCTCCGATCTTCTGCTGAAGTTCCGATATGGATGTCATCGACGCCAGTCCCGAAATGACATCATCGGAAAGCTGAGATTTTACACTCTCCGGAAGTGCCGCTGCCAGAGTACCCGTCCCGGAAACATTTCCCTGCAGCGCTCCGAGCGCGGCAGAATATCCTTCTATCTGCGCTTTCGACTGAGCTTCAGCCGCTTTTAAACCCGCTATGCCGTTCTCTATCCCGGCCTGCGCTTTTTTCATATCTGACAACTTTAATGCCAGTTTCTGTCTTGCCGCTGTCAGTTTCGCTTTTCCGCTTTCAATGCCGTTCTTCGCTTTGCGGAGCTTGGCTATAGCCTTGTCCTGCTTCGCGACAGCCGTCTTCATGCCTGTGATCCCCTGGCTCATACCGGCTTTAGCTTTTTCCATTCCGGATATGCCGCTGCTCATCTTGCCTGAGGCTTTAGTCATACCGCTTATTCCCGAATCGATGCCGTCATCGATTTTCGAAATTATTTTCGGCGACATTGCTGTGAACATGGCCGAGGAGAATTCCTTGGTCGAAGCCACTATTGTAGTCACATCCGAATTCTTCATATCGTCGATCACATCATCCGGGATATCGATATCCGAACTGCTGCTTTTTGTATTTATCTTCACTGTTGTCATCGAGGCAAAATCTAACGCCTTGGCTGAACTGCTGCTCTTCATCGCCTCGGAAAGTTCCTGTGCATACGGCAGCTGCGGCAGCGTGACTTCGTCAGGGATGACTTGCATGATATTGTCCTGAACGGACATGCCTGCGTGAGAAATAAACCCGACCATGATCGCCGGCGCTATTACTGTAGCAACGGATCTCACGAGTGACAATGTGGCCAGCGCCGAATTCGACTCGGAATCTTTCACATTGTCCAGCATCATATAATTCAGCGGTGCTCCCATCGTAAACCCTATGCCGAAACCTATAAGCACCAGGCTCAGAGCCACGGTGAAAATGTTCGGATATTTCGTCGTGATCAGTATTATCGACAGCGAACCGGCAAGTGCGAATATGAAACCCGCGGCGAGCACGATCTTTACTCCGATCTTGTCGATAAGTTTTCCGGAAAGAGGCGCGCTGAGCCCGGCAAACACACCGAGTATTATTACAAAATATCCTCCGTCCCCAGTCGGGATCTCCATCGCGTTTTCACAGAACTGCGGCACAAAGATCAGGCCCATGAGAATGATGCCCGACACGAATGACAGCAGCAGCGTTATCAATATCGGCAGTTTCCTGAAGTATGTCAGATTCATTACCGGATCTTCGGCTTTCTTCTCCGCGAGAATAAATATCGGCAGAAGAAGCACAAACAGGATCAGGAATGGATACACTTTAGTACTTGAAACAGTAGAGACGAAATCAAAGAAATCAATATTCTTGAGTCCGTACATCAGCGAAAGTATCATGACCGTAAGCAGCATGATCCCCCATATATCCGTTTTTAAGACTCGTTCCTCTTTAGTATTCGGCAGTGCATATATGCCTGCGATTATTATGAACGCCGAAATAGGCACATTCAGATAGAAAATGAACTGCCAGTTATGTACGCCGAAAAGATCAAGTATGGCGCTTCCGGCCGACGCGCCCAGGATGTTCGCGACGCCGTACACTCCTCCGACCAGCCCCAGGGCCATGCCGCGCTTTTCTTCGGGAAATGTCGTTCCGAATTCAGCTGTCGCTACCGGAACTATGCCGCCTCCGCCGAGAGCCTGGATGACTCTGGCTCCGAGCAGAAAATAGAAGCTGCCCGTTCCCTGCGAAAGTCCGCACAGAAGCGAGCCTGTGCCGAACAGTGTTATCGCTGTCAGATATATATATTTTCTGCCCATCCGGTCGGCGAGTTTTCCCATGATAGGTATGCTGGCCGCATACGCGAGAGTATATATCGTGATCATCCATATTCCGAAAGTATCCGATACGCCAAGATCATTCTGTATTATAGTTCTCGCAGGCGTCACTATGCCTGTATCGAGTGCCCCCATGAATATACCGAGAAGATATATTACCAGAATGAGAGTAAAATTGTTATGTTTTCTGTCCGCCATTATTTGCCTCTTTTATAGATAATTTAATTCACTGATTTAACAAGTTGCAAATGCAACAATATGACTCTAGCACTTTTTAATTGCTTTTGCAACTAATTTTTTCTAAAAAACAGACCCGCGCTGCGGCAGGTCTGTAATCCGTTCTTTATTATTATCTGCTCTGCTTGAGAACTTCGGCGACAAATGCCCATGTTCTCTGAACCGACGGGATGTTGAGTCTCTCTGATGATGTATGTACATCTTCCATATCCGGACCGATCGACACAGCATCGAGCCCGGCGATCTTGCCTGCAAACAGCCCGCATTCGAGCCCCGCATGTATAGCCTGGATGACAGGCTCTTTCCCGTACTGCTTAGTAAACACTTCTACGCACGTATCTCTGAACTCTGAATCGTCCTTGAATTCCCAGCCCGGATAATCACCGGTGAACTCCATGCGGCCGCCGAGATATTCCGTCAGCGATGTGAGCCTGTCAGTCAGAGCATTTTTCTCCGATGCAACTGAACTTCTTACGCTGGCAGAAGCTTCGAGTTCTTTTTCTCCCAGCTTCAGGATGCCGAGATTGAGAGATGTTTCGACAAGACCGTCGATATCTCTGCTCATGCGCTGCACTCCCTGAGGATGATTTACCAGTAATGTAATGACCTTGCTCGTGCTTTCTTTGTCGAGCGCGCTGACTTTTTTCACGCCCTCATTCACACAGGAAACTTCCGCGCCCGGATCCGATGTCTTGAATTCGTGCCTTACGATCTTATCAAAATCCGCGGCAGTTTTTTCAACAGCTGCGCAATATTCGTCTTTCACTCTTATTTCAGCCGTGCAGTCTTTGGTGATCGCGTTGTCTTTCTGCCCGCCTTCCAGACTGACAAGCCTGAATTTGGCATCCTTCGAAATGCTGTAGAGAAGCCTTCCCATAAGGATGCTCGCATTCCCGCGCTCCTGATCTATCATCTGTCCGGAGTGTCCGCCCAGCAGTCCGCTGATGCCGAGTTTATATATATTGCCTTCTTTTTCTTTTCTCTTTACCGGAATGATCGATTTCGCTGTAACGCCGCCCGCGCAGCTTACCGTGAAAATGCCTTCCTCTTCAGAATCGATATTCAGGAATTTCTTCGCGGTCAGTCGGGAAACATCCATGGCCTCCGCTCCGAACATGCCGACTTCTTCATCGACAGTAAACACACATTCGAGTCTCGGGTGCTGCAGACTGTCGTCCGACAATGCCGCCAGCGCCATTGCTACAGCAATGCCGTCGTCCCCGCCGAGAGTCGTGCCGTCGGCGCGCAGCCAGTCACCTTCGATCACCGGCGTTATTCCTTCCTTTTCAAAATCGATTTCTTTTCCCGCATCTTTTTCGCACACCATATCGATATGCCCCTGAATGATGACAGGCGCTGCATTTTCGTATCCTTCTGCTGCTTCTTTGATGATAATGACATTGTTGGATGCATCCTGATAATGCTCCAGCCCGTGTTCCACTGCAAAATCAACTAGATAATCGCTGATTTGCTTAGTGTTTCCCGAACCGTGAGGGATGCTGCAGATGTCTTCAAAATAGCCGAATACGGATTGCGGCTTCAGATTGTCTAACTTTCCCATAGTCTTTGTCTCCTTTTATCGAATTATACTTTTCACACATCGGGTATTATATCACATGATGATATTATTGCAATGTTTTCGGCAGATGATAAAATGGTATACGGTAATGTTGTATCTATAATTTAAAAGGAGAAATAATGCCGCAGGACATACATATATATTCCGAGATCGGAAAGCTGAAAAAGGTTCTGCTCCACAGACTCGGGAAAGAAATCGAAGGACTGGTGCCGCAGAATTTCGAGCGCCTGCTCTTTGATGATATCCCGTACCTTAAAGTGGCGCAGCAGGAGCATGACAGATTTGCGGAAGTGCTCCGCGAAAATGATATCGAAGTCGCATATTACACGGACGAGACCGCCAAGGCGCTTTCCCGTGACTGGGTCCGCAAGGAATTTATCCTGAGATTCATAAACGAGAGCGATGTCTATTCAGAGGAAGCGAAATATCAGATCACAGACTATCTGATGAATATGCCTGTGAAAGATCTGCTCGACAAGGCCGTGAACGGAGTGAAAAAAACGGATATCGATCTGCGTGAGGCCAGATCACTTGTCAATTATGTCAATAACAGCTATCCGTATTATACTGATCCGATGCCGAATCTTTATTTCACGCGCGATCAGGGGGCATTCGTGGGCAACGGCCTTACGGTACATCATATGAGTACCAAAGCCAGAAGACGTGAAGCGCTTTTCCTGGAATACATGTATAGATTCGACCGCGATCTTGCGCAGCCTGATACGCCTCTGTGGTACGATTACGACGATCCTTACTCGCTTGAAGGCGGCGACATACTCGTCCTTTCCGACAAGATAGTTGCAGTCGGTCTTTCGCAGAGAACTACCGCGGCCGGTATAGAGGCCTTTGCCTCAAAACTCCTCGGGCACTCGTCGTTTGAAAAGATCCTGGTATTCGAGATCCCGAAAAAGAGAGCCTTCATGCATCTGGACACGGTATTCACCATGGTCGACTACGACAAGTTCACGATACATCCGGAAATCGAAGGTCCGCTCCAGATATATGAGATAACGCTCGACAAAGAAGGAAACGGCCGCTTCGTAAGCATACAGGACAGCCTGAAAAAAATACTCGCAGCGGAGCTCGGCCTGCCGGCAGTGGAACTTATCCGCTGCGGCGGTGACGATGATATGGCGGCGCAGAGAGAACAGTGGAACGACGGCTCGAACACGCTCGCGATCGCTCCCGGCAGAGTCATAACTTATGAGCGTAACTATATTACAAATGAACTGCTGGCGAAAAAAGGAATCGATGTTATCACCATCCCTTCCTCAGAACTTTCAAGAGGCAGAGGCGGCCCGAGATGCATGAGCTGTCCTGTGAACAGAGAAGACCTGTAGAATATACTGAAACGGGGCTGCCGCAGCCGGAAATATCCCGGCACGGCCGCCCCGTTTATTATGCAGTAATTATAATCTTTCCTCAGTTCTGATTTCCCAGCGTCGCCACCATGACCGCCTTGATCGTATGCAGTCTGTTTTCCGCTTCATCGAACACCACGGAATTGCGGCTTCTGAATACCTCGTCCGTCACTTCCCTGATGTCGTATCCGAGTTCTTTCTGTTCTGCTGCCATAGCTGTTTCAAAATCATGGAACGACGGCAGGCAGTGCATGAATAGCACATCCTCGTTTCCTGTCATATCGAGCATTTCTCTTGTGACTTTGAAAGGTGAAAGCATCTTTACTTTCTGCGGTATTTCTGCTTCTTCTCCCATTGAAGCCCAGATATCCGTATAAATAACGTCCGCGCCCTCAAGGGCCGACGGATCGCTCGTAACCTGTATTACTGCACCCGTATCGCTTGCCACATCATCCACGCGCTTGAGTATTGTGCGGTCGACCTGGTTAACAAGTTCCTCCGGTCCGTAAGCCACGAAATCCATGCCCATCTTCGCGCATCCGTACATCCATGCATAGCTCATGTTGTTTCTGATATCGCCGACAAACACTACCTTGCACTTTGCCAGCGGCTTGGCAATATGCTCTTCCATCGTGAGCATGTCTGCGAGGATCTGCGTCGGATGATCGACATCCGTAAGTCCGTTCCATACCGGAATGCCGGAATACTTCGCCAGATCTTCAACGAGTTTCTGCGACGAGCCTCTGTATTCGATGCCGTCATACATTCTGCCGAAAACCCTGGCCGAATCTTCTACCGATTCTTTCTTGCCGAACTGCGAGCTGTTCTTATCTATAAATGTCGGATGACCGCCTTCATCGAGCACGCCTACTTCAAACGAGCTTCTCGTTCTGGTCGACGTTTTCTCGAAAAGCATTACTATATTCTTGCCTTCGAGCGTATGCCCCTGTATGCCTGCTCTCTTCTTCGCCTTGAGATCATGCGCCAGGTCCAGCATGTACCTGATCTCTTCAGGTGTAAAATCCATAAGTGTCAGGAAACTCCTGCCTTTTAAGTTAACTGCCATTGAATGTTCCTCCTTAAATCGTGTTGATGTCGACCATGTTTACCGAATCGAGCGTCTTGCCTGAAAGCAGGCAGTTCGCAAGCGCGTTGGCTGTATCCATCGATGTCAGCGTGGCAATGCTTCTTTCGATAGCCTTACGCCTCATCTGGACTGATGCCATAGCCGGGTCTCTTCCTATCTTTGAAGTGGAAATTACGAAATCCACTTCGCCCGTATCGAATATCGTATCTGTATTCGGTTCCGGTTCATCGATTTTGTTGATGTGATGCGCGTGCATCCCGTGTTCGTTGAAATAGCTGCAGGTTCCCTTCGTAGCATATATCTCGTAGCCGAACTGTTCGAATTTCCTGGCCACTGTGAGCGCATCTGCCTTGTCTGCATCTTTAACAGTGAACAGCACTATATTGCCCACCTTGTGGAGCTCATATCCCGCACCCAGCAGTCCCTTGAAGAGCGCCGACTCCAGATCCTTATCGATGCCCAGCACTTCTCCCGTGGATTTCATCTCCGGTCCAAGCTGCGAATCCGCATCCGTCAGCTTAGGGAAGCTGAATACCGGCACCTTGACCGCGAAGTAATCCCCGGAAGGAACGAGTCCCGGTTTATATCCCATGCTCTCAAGCGTCTCGCCGAGAAGTATCTTCGTCGCGAGATCCACTATCGGAACATTCGTCACCTTGCTGATGTACGGCACTGTTCTCGATGATCTCGGATTCACTTCGATGACATAGAGCGTGTTCTGGTAATATACATATTGAATATTGACAAGTCCGAGGACGTGCAGTTCTTTAGCCAGCATGCCCGTGAACTCTACGATCTTATCGATGACCGACTGCGACAGCGCATATGGCGGATATACTGATATAGAATCGCCGGAATGCACTCCCGCTCTCTCTATATGCTCCATGATGCCCGGGATAAGGAAGTTCTCTCCGTCGCAGACGGCATCGACTTCTATTTCCTGGCCCATCAGATATTTATCTATAAGTACCGGGTTCTCCAGTTCTCCGTTTCTCGTAATGATGCCCATGTATTCCACGACATCCTTCTCGCTGTAGGCGATGATCATGTTCTGTCCGCCCAGTACGTATGAAGGACGCAGTAATACAGGATATCCGAGTTCGTTCGCTTCTCTGACGGCGACATCTGTCGTGAATGCGGTCTTCCCCTCAGGCTGCGGTATGCCGCACTTGTCGAGAAGCTCGTTGAATCTCTCGCGGTCTTCCGCCGCATCTATATCATCCGCCGATGTGCCGAGAATATTGATTCCCTTTTCGGTAAGATGCTTAGTCAGTTTGATAGCTGTCTGCCCGCCGAACTGAACTATGGCTCCCCACGGCTTTTCCGTTTCGAGGACCCCGTCGACATCTTCCGGCGTCAGCGGCTCAAAATAGAGTCTGTCGGAAATGTCGAAGTCCGTGCTTACGGTCTCCGGATTGTTGTTCACGATTATCGCTTCATAGCCGGCATCCTTCAGCGCCTTGACACAGTGTACCGAGCAGTAGTCGAACTCGATGCCCTGTCCGATCCTTATAGGGCCCGAACCGAATACGATGACCTTCTTCTTGCCGGTCGAATGCTCTTTGATAAACTCCGCCGCTTCGTTTTCTTCGTCATATGTAGCGTAGAAATAAGGCGTCTCCGCTTCGAATTCGGCAGCACAGGTATCTACCATTTTGAATGCAGCCGGTATTCTCTTCGGCGGCTTCTGTCCGCTGAGTTCTATAATAGTCGAATCCAGGAAGCCGAGATCCTTCGCATCCTTGTACTTCTCTTCGGTGAGTTCTCCGTCGCCGAGGAACCATTCCATATATACGAGATTGTTGATCTTGGAGAGGAACCATCTGTCTATCTTGGTAATGTCGAATATCGTCTCCAGATCTATGCCTCTCTTGAACGCTTCGTAGACTACAAATATCCTTTCATCGTCGCAGTCGTACAGTTTGTCGTGTACTTCTTCATCTGAAAGTGCTTTGAGCTTCGGAAGATTGAGAGTTTCCAGCCCGAGCTCTATAGAGCGGACCGCTTTCATCAGCGCCTGCTCGAAGAAGCTGCCTATCGCCATGACTTCTCCGGTAGCCTTCATCTGTGTTCCGAGAGTCCTCTTGGCATAGACGAACTTGTCGAACGGCCACTTCGGGAACTTGACTACCACATAGTCCAGCGCAGGCTCGAAACAGGCGAACGTCTTGCCCGTAACTGCGTTCTTTATTTCATCAAGCGAATATCCGATCGCTATCCTGCTCGCGACTTTCGCGATAGGATACCCCGTCGCCTTGGAAGCGAGAGCCGACGAACGCGACACCCTCGGGTTTACTTCTATTACTGCATACTCGAAACTGTCCGGGTTCAGAGCGAACTGGCAGTTGCAGCCGCCCTCGACTCCGAGTTCCTGAATGATCTTGATCGCCGAAGTCCTCAGCATCTGATATTCTTTATCCGCCAGCGTGACAGCCGGAGCTATAACAATCGAATCTCCCGTATGCACTCCGACAGGATCGAGGTTTTCCATCGAGCATACTGTGATGCAGTTGTTCTTGGCATCACGCATAACTTCGAACTCTATTTCTTTCCAGCCCGATACGCACTTCTCAACGAGTATCTGAGTTATAGGGCTCTGCCTGAGTCCGGCGCTGCCGATTATTTCGAGTTCCTTTCTCGTCTCGCATATGCCGCCGCCCGTTCCGCCGAGCGTAAAGGCAGGCCTGACGATGACCGGATAGCCGATTTCGTTGTCGGCAAACTCCAGAGCCGAATCAATGTCCGTCACGACCTTTGAAGGTATGACAGGCTCGCCGATGCTTTCCAGCATGTCTTTGAACATCTGTCTGTCTTCGGCCTTGTCTATCGTCACCGGATCCGCGCCGAGAAGCTTGACTCCCTGTTCTTCGAGGAAGCCCTCCTTTGCCAGCTGCATCGCCAGTGTGAGGCCGGTCTGGCCTCCCATCGTCGGCAGGATGCTGTCCGGTTTTTCTATCTTGATTATTTTCTTCAGTACAGGAACAATAAGCGGTTCTATGTAAACCTTATCCGCCATTGTCTTATCTGTCATGATAGTAGCAGGATTGGAGTTGATCAGAACTACCTCCAGGCCTTCCTCGCGGAGAGTCCTGCAGACCTGATTGCCCGCGTAATCGAATTCCGCCGCCTGACCTATGACGATAGGACCCGATCCTATTACTAAAACTTTATGTATATCGCTGCGTAATGGCATTTTCTCCTCCTACTTTTCGTTTTTATGAGCTTCGATGTTATCAATGAACCGGTCAAACAGATACTGCGTATCCTGCGGGCCCGCCGCAGCTTCAGGATGGAACTGTACCGTGAATGTATACGGTCTGTTGTATTCCACGCCTTCGCAGCTTCCGTCGTTCGCATTGTAATGGCTTATCTTCCCTACTTCTTCCGGCACGGAATCGTTCACCACATAATATCCGTGATTCTGTGTCGTAACGAATACACGGTCGATCTTCTTGTCCACGACCGGCTGGTTCGCGCCTCTGTGTCCGTATTTGAGCTTCGCAGTCCTGCCGCCTGTCGCCAGCGCCATCAGCTGATGCCCGAGACAAATACCGAGGATCGGAATGTCGCTCTTCTCATATATCTCTTTAATATTTGCGATGACCTCTGTGTTCTCCGCAGGATCCCCCGGGCCGTTGGACAGCATGATCCCGTCCGGCTCGTATTTTTTTATATCCGCCAGCGTCGAATCGTAAGGCACTACGGTAACATTGCAGCCTCTGTTGTTCAGGCTCCTCGCAATATTCCTCTTGAATCCGAAATCGAAAAGGACGACATTATACTTCGGGTCTTTCGACGGGAAGTAATGCGGAGCGTCCCAGGAAACGGATTTTACCGCGTCTTTTATCGTGAAAGCGTTGATTTTTTCAAGCAGTTCATCCATGTCGTCAGGCCATTTTGTAGTAATGGCTCCGTTCATTACACCGTGCTCGCGTATCTTTTTTGTGAGCGCACGCGTGTCGATATCGTATATCCCCACAATATCGTTGTTGCTGAGATATTCTCCCAGCGTCGACTGGCTGCGGAAATTCGAAGGTTCATAGCACCATTCTCTGATGATATACCCCCTGAGCCATATCCTGCTCGATTCCGGATCCACCGTATTTACTCCGTAATTTCCTATCAGCGGAAATGTCTGTGTGACGATCTGCCCGAAATAACTCGGATCTGTCAATGTCTCCTGATATCCCGTCATTCCTGTCGTGAATACTACCTCTCCGATGGTAGTGCCCATGGCACCAAGGCTGAAACCGTTGAAAACAGTCCCGTCCGCCAGGATGAGCCATGCCTTTTTCCCTTCTCTGTACGCCATTTTGCTGCTTGTCATTATCGTGCTCCTTTCAAATTCCATGCACAATTATACATTCATAGTCGCTTCAGGTCAACAAAATATTGCTGATTTTTTCATATTTCTGTATAAATATTCATCATGCATCACGTTTCGGCTTCTCTCCGTGAAACTGATAATATGTGACTTCGATATTTCCATTGAAAAGCTTTCTTCTCCGGTCGGCTTTTCTGCCCAGTATTTTGTCCTCGGCCCCTTTGTCAGCCGTGATTATGAAAAGTGACCAGTCCGGATTCTGCGCGAAGAAACTTCCCAGCGCGCTGTATATGGCCGCTATCGCTTCTCTGTCGCCTATCCTCGCCCCGTACGGCGGATTCATGATCATTACGCCGTTTTTCTCAGCCGCCTGAAAATCCGCAATGTCCAGCCGGCTGAACTCGATGCAGTCGTCGACTCCCGCTTCCTCCGCATTTGCTCTGGCGGCTTCTATCGCTTCTTCATCTATATCCGAAGCGCATATCCGGAGATCGGCGTCATAATCGACCGCTTCATATGCGAGACGCCTTTCATCTTTCCAAATATCTTCCGGAACTATGTCCCAGCCTTCAGAGGCGAAATGTCTTCCGAGCCCCGGGGCGATGTTTCTGCCTATCATCGCCGCCTCTATGGCAATAGTTCCCGATCCGCAGGTGGGATCTGCCAGAAATCTGTCTTTGTTCCAGAACGAAAGCTGCACCATCGCCGCTGCCAGTGTTTCTTTCAGAGGAGCCGCGACAGGCGCTGTCCTGTATCCCCTCTTATGCAGTCCCGGCCCGGTGGTGTCGACAGTCAGCGTCACTCTGTTTTTGAGAAGCGTGACTTTGATCGTATATTCCGCTCCGGTCTCCGGCAGCTGCGGTGTAGAATAGAAATCCCCCAGCCTGTCCGCCACTGCCTTTTTGACAATGCTCTGGCAAGCCGGCACACTGTGCAGGACCGATTTTACCGATGTCCCGATGACATCGAATTTCCCGTCCGCCGGAATAAGTTCCTCCCAGGAAACGCCTTTTGTCAGCTGAAACAGATCTTCGAATGTCTCGGCTTCAAACTCGGCCATCCTGAGAAGCACCCTGTCGGCAGTGCGCAGCCAGAGGTTGCATTTCGCTATGGCCCTGTCATCGCCTTCAAATGTCACTTTTCCGTCTTCCGTTTTTATTATCTCATATCCGAGAGCTTCTATTTCCCGTCTCACGACTGCCTCCAGCCCGAATGTTGCTGTGGCGATCAGTTCTCTTTTCATTGATATTTCCAACTCCTAAAAAACGGCTGTCTCAGATGAGACAGCCATTGAATTTTATGACTAGATGAAATTTTTCTTTCGTCTGTTCATTTCACTTTTTTCTACTACGTCGATATTGTCAAGGGCTTTTCCTGTTCCGATCGCCACGCATGAAAGCGGGTCTTCGGCAATAGAAACATTGATCCCTATCCTGTCCTGGACTCTCTTGTCGATCCCGTACAGAAGGGCTCCGCCGCCTGTTATGACCAGTCCGCCCGTGCTGATGTCAGCAGCAAGTTCCGGAGGCGTTCTTTCCAGTACGCTGTGAGCTGCATCGCATATCTGCGTCAGCGGCTCATCCAGCGCTTCGAACATCTCTTCGCTCGTCATCTCGATATCTCTCGGCAGACCCGTTACGAGATCTCTGCCCGAGCACTTCATCTTGATGACATCAGGTCTTTCATATGCCGTTCCGATAGCCATCTTAAGTTCTTCCGCTGTACGCTCTCCTATGTATAGCTTATGCTTCTTTCTTACATACTTGATGATAGCTTCATTGAATTTATCTCCTGCGATCTTGACCGAAGTACTGGCAACGATTCCGCCCAGTGCGATGATCGCGATGTCGGAAGTGCCTCCTCCTATATCCATGACCATCATTCCTTCAGGTCTTGATACGTCGAGTCCTGCGCCGATCGCAGCGGCCATTGGCTCTTCCATCAGGAAGACTTCCTTCCCGCCCGCCTGTGTCGCGGCTTCTCTGACAGCTCTTTTTTCAACTTCAGTAACTCCGCTCGGTACGCATACCATTATTCTCGGTCTGAAGAATTTTCCTGCTCCGCAAGTCTTCTTGATGAAGTACTTGAGCATTCTTTCTGTAATATCGAAACTCGAAATAACACCGTCTCTGAGAGGACGTACAGCAATGATGTTTGCCGGCGTTCTGCCGAGCATCTGTCTTGCTTCTTCGCCGACTGCCAGTATTTCATTCGATTCATCATCTACTGCCACTACTGAAGGCTCTCTTAAAACGATTCCTTTTCCTTTAATATATACAAGAACATTCGCGGTTCCCAGATCTATACCAACTTCTTCTGAAAATGCCATTCCATTTTCCTCCCTGTTCCAAAATATAGTATCACTAAGATATTATACATAAAACCGCTTCTGTTTTCAATGAAAATATAGTCACCATAGTTACTTTTCAGCGTTATACTCCTTAGCCGCTTTAATAAATTCTCTGAACAGAGGATGCGCTTTATTCGGTCTGCTCTTGAACTCAGGGTGATACTGCACGCCGACAAAATGCTTGTTGGCAGGTATCTCTACAGCCTCAACGAGCCTCTTGTCCGGAGATGTGCCCGATATCCTGAGTCCGGCTTCTTCCATCTGAGTACGGTAATCGTTGTTGAACTCATATCTGTGTCTGTGTCTTTCGGAGATCTTTGTCTTGCCGTATGCCCTGGCCATTATTGTACCGGCAGCGATATCGCAAGGGTATGCTCCTAGTCTCATTGTGCCGCCCTTCGGCATGTCGCCGTTCTGATCAGGCATGAAGTCGATGACCTTGTGCGCGCAGTTCTCGTCGAATTCACCGCTGTCCGCATCCTCGATGCCCAGCACATCCCTCGCAAACTCTATTACTGCGACCTGCATCCCGAGACAGATGCCGAAATACGGAACATCGTTTTCTCTCGCGTATTTCGCGGCAATGATCTTGCCGAGAATGCCTCTGTCGCCGAATCCGCCAGGCACAAGTATGCCGTCGCAGTCGCTCAGTATGCCGCTGACAGTTTTGTCCGTGATCTCTTCCGACTCGACCCATTTGATATGCACATGACAGCCGTTTTCATATCCGCCGTGACGCAGCGCCTCCGCGACTGAAAGATACGCATCGTGGAGCTTGATGTATTTACCTACTATTGCTACAGTAATGTCAGTTGTCGCGCTCTTGATCCTGTCGAGCATCTCCATCCATTCCTGCATGTCGCACGGTCCCGCATTTATGCCGAGTTCCCTGCAGACGATCCAGGAAAAGTTGCTGTCTTCGAGCATGACCGGCGCTTCATATAATGAAGGCAGAGTAATATTTTCGATTACGCAGTCCGGTTTGACGTTGCAGAACAGTGAGATCTTATCTTTGATCGTCTGATCGATCGGCTCATCGGCACGCATGACTATGATATCAGGCATGATGCCCATCGATCTCAGATTGGCCACCGAATGCTGTGTAGGCTTGGATTTATGTTCTCCCGAACTCTTGAGATAAGGCACCAGCGTGACATGGATGAACAGGCAGTTCTCTTTGCCGACTTCCAGTGAGACCTGTCTGATAGCTTCGAGGAAAGGCTGCGATTCGATATCGCCCGTAGTGCCGCCTATCTCCGTGATGATAACATCGGCATTGCTCTTCTTGCCAACGCTGTATATGAACTCTTTGATTTCATTTGTGATGTGAGGGATGACCTGCACCGTGCTTCCGAGATACTCGCCCTGACGTTCTTTGTTCAGGACATTCCAGTAAACTTTTCCGGTCGTAAGATTGGAGAACTTGTTCAGATCCTCATCGATGAATCTCTCATAGTGTCCCAGGTCGAGGTCGGTTTCAGCTCCGTCCTCCGTGACATATACTTCTCCGTGCTGATAAGGACTCATTGTTCCCGGGTCGACATTGATATACGGATCCAGTTTCTGCGCCACGACTTTCAGCCCTCTCGATTTGAGAAGCCTGCCGAGCGATGCTGCAGTAATACCCTTGCCGAGTCCCGATACGACTCCTCCGGTAACGAAAATGTACTTCTTCATTTTTCCCTCCATGTTACAGATATGTGAAATAATATATTACAATAATACAAAAAAACAGTGCTCCGAAAATAAAAAATTGAGGTGGCACGGCTTTGAAGTGAGAAGGATATATTAGACCCCGTCTCGCCGTCTTCTTCCTCAATGTTTCTATCTTTGTGCACATTAATTACTAAATTATTATACACTAACAGTGATATGAATTCTATACCTTTTTTATCTATTTGGTTAATTTTTATATGGAAAAGATCCGATGATTACATCGGATCTCCTATGACATGAATTCTCATTGTATTCGTATTGCGTTTAATATATCTCGGCAGTCCCACGAGCGTGATTATCCTGTCCCCGTCATGGACCAGGCCGGCTTCGGTGATGGCCTTTACCGAGTAGGCAAAGACGTCCTCCGTATATTCGCGCTCGCTGTCATTGTTCACCATGGCCACTTTTACCGGAAGCGTTCCCCAGCACATCGAAAGCCTCCTGAGGACGTTTTCGAATCTGGAAAGCCCCAGTATCGGGGCCTGCGGCCTGTAGCCCGCGATCGAAAATGCCGTATGACCGCTGCTCGTAGGCGTCACTATCGCAGCCACATCGAGCTCTTCCGCAGCCCTGTAAGTAGCGCTGGCCACCGCGTTCGTCGTTATCCTGTAGCCGATATCCGACATTATATATTTATGTCTCAGATGAAGCTGTTCCGCAGTCACCGCGATCTGATCCATCATCTTCACAGCCTCCGTCGGATATTGTCCCGCGGCGGTCTCGCCCGAAAGCATGATGACATCCGTACCGTCGAGTATTGCGTTGGAGACATCCCCCGCCTCTGCTCTCGTAGGACGCGGATTGTGTATCATCGAATCCAGCATTTGTGTGGCAGTAATGACGACTTTCCCCTTTTCGTTGCACTCTCTGATAATGTTCTTCTGTTCGATAGGCACTCTCTCCGTCGGTATCTCCACGCCGAGGTCTCCCCTGGCTACCATGATGCCGTCCGACTTCTCGATTATCGCATCGATATCGGCAAGCGCTTCTCTGTTTTCGATCTTGGAAATAATGAATGGATCCTCTTCACCGTTCGCCTTCAGAAACTCTCTGACTTCCTCCGCATCCTGCGCCGACCTCACGAAGCTTATCGCATAGAAATCAACATCCTGCTCGATCCCGAAAAGCAGATCCGCCTTGTCTTTTTCATTGAGCGCCGGCATGTCCGTCTTCGTTCCCGGCACATTCACGCCTTTCTTGCTTCCGAGCGTCCCGGAATTTTCGACTGTGCATTCGATCTCCGCATCAGTGCTGCCCGTAACAGTCATCTCTATCAACCCGTCGTCGAACAGTATCTTAGACCCCGTGCTGACAAACTTCGGCAGCGCTTTATATGTTATCGAGCAGTGTTCTTTCGTTCCCAGGGAATCATCTGTCCTGATCGTGAAAGTCTGTCCCGTTTCCAGTTCGACCGAACCGCCCTCCATATCTCCGGTCCTGATTTCCGGACCTTTCGTATCAAGCAGTATCGCCGTATATTTCCCCAGTTCATTTCTTATTTTCTTTATCCGGGCTATCCTCTCACCGTGTTCTTCATGAGAACCGTGCGAAAAATTAAGTCTTGCAACATCCATACCTGCTTCCATAAGCTCTCTCAGCTTTTCCTCGCTGTCGCTGGCAGGTCCGATCGTACAAATAATCTTGGTCTTTCTCATATCTTCTTCTTTCTCCTTTTTAACCTTTAGGACATAATATATTATCCCCCGCAATAATTCAAGCATACAATGGAACACAAATTGAACTCGATATCTGTTTGTGATACATTATATCCAACGTATAATTAAAATCAGGTTCATATGACAGAAAGGGACAACTATGATTTTTCTGAAAAACGATTACAGCACAGGGGCACATCCTGATGTCCTGCAGGCACTTGTTGACAATAATATGGTATTCAGCGACAGTTATTCTCATGACGATTTCTGTGCGGCGGCGGAAACGCTCATCAGAGATCTTATCAAATGTCCTGATGCCGATATACATTTCATGTCCGGCGGAACACAGACCAACCTGGTCTGCATGTCATCATTCATGCGCCCCTACGAGGCAGTCATCGCCGCCGATTCGGGACACATATCCGTACACGAAACCGGCGCTATCGAGGCGACAGGCCACAAATGCATAGAACTTGCCTCGCCTGACGGAAAAATACTTCCGGAACAGATAGAAAAAACCGTTGCTTTTCATAATTTTGATCAGATGGTCCTTCCCCGCGTGGTCTACATCTCAGACACTACCGAATCCGGTTCTGTTTACACGAAAGCGGAGATCACAGCTCTGAGAGACTGCTGCAGAAAACACGGCATGTATCTCTATCTCGACGGTGCGCGTCTGGCCATGGCCCTGTCCGCGGCCGGCAATGATATTACATTCGAGGATCTGCCGGAACTTGTCGATGCGTTCTATATTGGAGGCACAAAGTGCGGCGCGCTCTTCGGAGAGGCTGCCGTAATAATCAATGACGATCTGAAAGAAAACTTCCGTTTCAATATGAGACAGCGCGGCGCGCTGTTTGCCAAGGGAATGGTCATAGGCATGCAGTTCGGCGCCCTGCTGAGCAACGGGCTTTACACGAAACTCGGAGAGCACGCGAACAGACTGGCGCTCGACCTGGCTGAGGGAATAAAAGCCAAAGGTTACAGCTTTGCCTACGAGCCTGAATCAAATATGATATTCCCGATCTTTACAAATGAACAGGCAGCCGAACTGGCTAAAGAAGTAATGTTCGAAACCTGGCTCGTAAACGACGACGGCACAACTACGATCAGACTTGTCACGAGCTGGTCGTCGACGCAGGAGGATGTCGAAGCTTTCCTCGCGCTGATCTGAGGATAGCCTGAAAACATACGGCAATACAAAAGCTATGTCACTGAGAAAGTTTTTCTCAGTGACATAGCTTTTTCATTCACTTATGCAGAATGCTCCGACTCAGGGAAGAACAGTTTCAATGTTTCCTGATCGGATGATTTCCCGATAAGACTGGCGATCACAAAAGTGATGATCGCTACAGCTATCGAAAAAACAATCGGCGTAGTTCCGCCTATCGATATTCCTTTTACAGTCATGTAGATAAATGTTGCCACCCCGCAGATCATCGATACCACGGATCCCGTCGCGTTTGCCTTCTTCCAGTACAGTCCGAATATTATCGGGCAGAGGAACGAACATTCGAGTCCGCCCATTGCAAACAGATTTATCCATACGATAAGCGAAGGCGGTTTTATCGTGAACACGAACACGATCGCACCTATTATCAGCGTCACCGCCATGCTCATTCTGCCGATTTTCTTTTCAAAATGTTTATCAGCGGCTTCTTCATGGCCGGAGTCGTATTTATCTTTGGCAATATAGTTCAGATATAGATCCTTCACTATCGCTGCCGACGCCAGGATCAGAAGCGAGGAAACCGTAGACATTACTGCCGAAAGAGGCGCAGCGATGAACAGCCCCGCGACGACCGGGTTCATGTATTTAAGCACTAGCTTCGGGATCACGTAGTCCGTATTGAGTACTCCGTTTGTCGAAGGTATTTCCGATGCATTGAGCACAGCCGGCGCAAATACTCCGGAAAGATGCATTATCAGCATCAGGAAGCCTACTACAATTGTTCCGTAAATGATGGCGTTGTGCAGAGATTTTGTATCTTTGAAACCCATGCCTCTGACCGCAGTCTGAGGAAGGCCGAGAACTCCGAGTCCGACCAGTACCCAGAAACTCATCACGAAAGGTTTCGCGGTCAGGCCGCCCTGATCCGGCGTCGACCAGTTCGGATTAACCACATTGAGCTTGTCAACGATGCTGTCTACACCGCCGCCCACATGGATGATCGTCGCCATTATTATAAATCCGCCGATGACCATGATGATGCCCTGTATCGTATCGGTCGTAACTACGGCCTTGAAGCCTCCGAAGCTGGTATACACTATTACTACAATGCCGAAAAGGATCAGCCCGTAGATATACGACAGTCCGGTCACCGACTGGAACAATACCGCTCCGCCGAGGAACTGCGACATCATCTGAGCGATGAAGAACAGTACCAGGGCCACCGATGCGCCGATGACCACCACAGGTGATTTATATCTCGCTCTGAGATAGTCCGTAACTGTGACGGCATTGGTTTTTCTTGATATTACTGCAAATTTTTTGCCGAGGATGCCGAGGATGATGAATGCCGTCGGCACCTGTATCATCGAGAGATAGACCCATACGAGTCCTCTGGAATAGGCGACGCCGGGGCCCCCGATGAAACTGCTGGCACTGGTAAATGTCGCTATTAGCGTCATGGCCAGAACGAGCCCGCCCATAGATCTTCCGCCTATGAAGTAGTTATTTATGAATCCCTTGCCTTCAGCCGCATCCAGCGCCTGCTGCTTTTTGCTGACCCACATCCCAAAACCGAAATTAAAGATCATGTAAACAACAAGGACCGATATGAGTATGATACTGTAATTACTCATCTGTATCACCTCCGTCCGCTGTTTCCTCCAGGCTGAAGTTTTTGAATACTTTTTTAACGATAATGACTGAGGCTATGCAGAATCCGACATATCCCACAATGCAGCTCAGGAAGAACCACATCGGCAGGCCCATAATAAACGTATAGTCTTTCGGATCGCCTCCGCCGAGCCCGTAGCCCGTAAAATACCACCATAAAAAAAACGCGGCGTATAAAATCATGGATACTGCCGCTTCTTTTCTTATCTGACGGCTCCGTTCCTTTTCCGTAAGGATAGGAGCACCGTAAGAATCACTTTTCATTATACAGATCCCTTCTTTATTAAAAGTAAGTGTCCAGTTGTGATGTCCGAGGCAATAGCTGATAAAATGTAGCCCTGCAGGACCCCTGCTCGTACTCATTTCCGTGCTATTTCTTGAACCCGATAATAATAACACTTACCCGGCAGGTTGGCAACCCTCTTTTCTTAATGCTTTGTATTAGCATTGTGTTTATTGTATAATTAGTTAATGACATATACAGTTCCTGCAAGGAGTACGACCTATGAATATTCTAAAGAACCTGCTGATATTAGATGATAATATATCTGAAGTTGAAAAACTTAAAAAATTATACAGTGACGACTATACTGTTACGGCTGCCGGCGGACCCGACGCCGCGGCAGAGCTCGTCAGCGGGACGGAACCTTTCTCTGTACTTATCATCAGTCTTGAAAGCCGGACGTTCAGCGGTATAGATATGATACATCGCCTGATTTCTCACAGCTCCGCCGCACCGGAACATGTCATCGTCTGCGCTTCCAGCGACAACATGGAACTCGTGCATGACGCAATGGCATGTGGTGCAGACGACTGCATCATATGGCCTGCAGATATTGCATGGGACGAGACGCCGAAAAAAGGCCGCGGGACAAACAGCATGCTCCCGGCAGCCGGACATTACTGCGATACGCTCACCGGTATATACAGCAGAGCCGGATTCATCCGATCTGCCGAAATACTGCTGCAGGAAAACCCCGGGCGGCATTACAGCATCGTCTATACGGCCATCGGACATTTCAAGGTCATAAACGATCTTCTCGGGCTGGATACGGGAGACCGCATACTTAAAGCGCTCGGTTCTTTCCTGAACGATTTTGCCGGCAGCACCGGAACATGCGGGCGGCTCATGGCCGACCATTTTGTTCTTTGCATACCTGCAGACTCATTCGATCCGGACGATTTCTACAAAATGAACGTGGAAGTCCTGCGTTCTCTTGACATTAAATACAATGTGCCTTTCAGCATCGGCATCTACGATATAGAAGATCCCGACATGCCCGTAGAAGCGATGTGCGACAGGGCCGAAACTGCGCTTCAGGATCTGAGCGGCAATTATATGCAGCACTACGCCAGGTATGACGACAACATGAAGGAAGCAGTCGCGCTCGAACAGCAGATCACTGCAGATATGCACAATGCACTCGCCAAAGGACAGTTCTGCATATATCTGCAGCCGATATACAGTTCTGCGTCGAGAAAACTGGTCAGCGCAGAAGCACTTGTAAGATGGATACATCCGGTCAAGGGTATCATCCTGCCGGGCGAGTTCATACCTATTTTTGAGAAGAACGGATTTATCATTGACCTCGACAGGTATATCTGGGAACAGGCCTGTATTTATCTGCGCAATTCTCTCGAAAGCGGCATGGAGGTCGTTCCTGTTTCCGTCAATGTATCACGGGTGAATCTTTACAGTCCGGACATGACTGATTATCTGGTCAGTCTGACTTCGAAATATAATATTGCGCCGGACCTGCTGAGGCTGGAAATCACAGAAACCGCCTATACTGAAAACCCGGCACAGATAATGACGGTCCTTCCTCAGCTGAGGAAGCGCGGCTTCAAAATACTGATGGACGATTTCGGCAGCGGATATTCTTCGCTGAACATGCTGAAAGATCTTGTCATAGATATCCTGAAGATCGATATGCGTTTTGTGGACGATATCGAATCGTCTCCCAGGGCAGGCAGCATGATAACGAGTATTGTAAGAATGGCCCAGTGGCTCGACCTGCAGGTCATTGTCGAAGGAGTCGAAACGCGTGCGCAGTACGATTATCTGAGAAGCATCGGCTGCGACTATATACAGGGATATTATTTTTCCAAGGCTGTGCCCGTTGTGCAGTTTGATGACCTCATGAGTTCCAGGCAGCCGTTCTGGGAAGATACTTCTTATTCCGTTGCCGCGGATTATGATTTCAACGCCTTCTGGAACGCCAATCCTGATCTCAATTACATGTTCAATCTCGTCGGCGGCATGGGTATTTATGAACTCAACGGAGATGCTCTTTCCCTCGTCCGCGCCAATGACAGTATTCTCGAACTGTTCGAAGATGATATCGATTTTGCCAGCCGCAATGTTTTCGACCTTCTTAACGGAGACGACGCCCGCCGCCTGAAAGAATCCCTGGAAGCAGCGGCCATAACCGGCAGTATACAGACGATCGAGTTGAAACGGCCCCGCCGCGGCGGCACTGTGTCATGGCTTGAAATACGCATACATGCACTGCGGCGCAGCCGGTCGGCCAGACTTTTCCTGTTCGCGATCACAGATATCACTGAGCAGAAGCTGTTCGAAGAGAAAATATCGCGCAGCAGAATGGGCGAACTCCTTGCTTCTCTGTATGATAAAGTCTTCCTGTTCAATTACACAGCGGATACTTTTTCAACGCTGTACATCAAGGGCGATCACGCGGACCTGCTGCCGGGATCCGGCTCCATCAGCGAGGATTTCGTCAAAACATTAGGGCAGTATATCCATCCCGATTACATGGATATGTTCCTGAATATCCAGCGGCCTGACACGATCAGAAGTTATACGGAAAGCACGTCTTCCGGATCGTTCACGGAAGAACTGCTGATGAAATTCCCGGAAAGCGATGATTACCACTGGGTATCCAGAACGATACAGAAGCTCGATTCGGATGACGGGGCTGATATGTATTTCCTGTGCATCGCATATATTGATAAAATCAAGAATGCCGAATCGGCGCTCATTGAACTGAACGAGATCAGAAGCAAAGACAAGGAAAGAAGAAAATATCAGTACGTCATCGATCAGATAGAAGTCACGATCGTAGACTATGATTTCACCGAAGACGTTCTTTTCGGCTCAAAGAATTTCTCGAAATATGAAGTCTCATCCACAGCGCCGAAAATACTGGCGCATACCGCCGGCCTTTTACCGGCTGCGCATCCTGATGATGCCGGCATCATACGTGACTTCTACAAAAGAGTCGATACGGACCCTGTTGCACGGGCGGATGTCAGGCTCAAACTGGCGGGGAAAGACGAATATGAATGGTGCAAGGTCACTTTATCTCTGATCCGCGACTTTGACGGCAACAAAATGAACTGCATCGGCACGATCATGAGCATAGATGAAGAGATGACTCAATACAATAAGCTGCGCAGTAAAATGGATCAAATGGAAGAGTATGCGCAGTCCATACTGAAACAGAATGAGCTTTATCATGTGCTGATCGATGATTTCCAGACAGCCGTATTCGACTACGATCCTGTAAACGATCATATGAGTATTTCGATAGTCATGCCTGACGGAACATTTACCGAAAAATCCGCTGACAACTATCTGACATATCTTTCCGGCTCGACGACGATCCATCCCGATTACTGGAAGCCGTTTATTTCGATATTCACCCGACTGTCCGAAAAACCGGGATCCGGCAGTATAGAATTCCTCGGCGATTACTTCGGCACGGGATTTGCATGGTGCCGCGGAGAACTGAAGAGCCTGGCAGACGAGACCGGCCTGGTGACAAGGATAGTAGGACGTATATCGGATATCAATGAAGAAACTCTTACTGCCGAAAGACTTACAGAGAACGCTCGCCGTGATTCACTCACAAAACTATATAACAGAGCAGCGGCTGAACATCTTGTCAACATGTCGCTGTCGGAACTGAGCGGCGGGATGAAAGCGGCTCTGATGGTCATCGATATCGATGATTTCAAACACGTCAATGATACCTACGGACATCTCATGGGCGATAATTTCCTTGTGGAAATTTCCAACAGCCTGCTCCACAATTTCAGAGAAACTGATATTATCGGACGTATCGGCGGCGATGAATTCATCATACTCCTCAGCGAGCTGAGTGATCAGTCTCTGATAGAAAGAAGAGCCCGGCAGATAATCGATCTGTTTACCAATGTCAAAATTTCAGGGATCAGCGAAACTCACTGCAGCATCGGTATCGCTCTTACAGACGACTCCCGCTCGACATATGAGAGCCTGATGGAGAAAGCGGATCTGGCGCTGTACGCCGCCAAATCTCAGGGCAAAAACAGATATGTCATCTACAGCGATTCTGACGAAGATGCTATAAAAGCGGAATCACGCAGCTACTCCAAGTCAAGCGGCAGAAACACGATCGAATCCGACAATTCGGCATATAATATTTACTTTGCACTTTTCGATCAGACGCTTACCGCTCTTTATCATGCGGAAGATACCGAAGCTGCCGTGGATGAACTTCTTGCGGTCATCGGCAAACACTTCGGTACGAGCAGAGCCTATATCTATTCTTCCGCCGGGACTCACCGCTGGAAACTGCTGCACGAATGGCACAGCGAAGATACCGCGGTATCAGCGATGCCGATAATGGATTTCTCTGACCGGCTCGGCTATCTCAACCGGATCAAAGACTATTTCAACGACGAAAACGTAATGTACTTCAGCGACACTTCTGTGGTGCCCGAAGCAATACGCCAAATGGTCCTGAACGAGAATGTTTCGTCTGTAATGCATTACTTTGTTGCCGGCATCGGCAACGCCGGCGGAATAATCGGTTTCGACAATGTCCGGCAAAATAAATTCAATATGAAAGAACAGCTCGAATCTCTTGTATTTATCTCCAAGATAATCGGCACTTTCCTCGTGAAGAACCAGCAGGCCGGCATCATCGCCGATTCACGCGATGTGTTCGCTTTCCTGTTCGAACATCAGGATGCCAGAATTTATATCATCGATCCTGATACGCGTGCCCTGATTTATTTCAATAAGACATTCGCCCGCTCATTCAGGGATACCAGCCTCGGCGACTCATGCTACGCGGCCCTGTACGGACGCGGCACTATGTGCGAAGACTGCGGAATTATGTCCATTATGGAAGAAGGGAACCGTAATTTCTCCAATACAATTTACGATGAGCTTTCCGGCACATACGTGCATGTAGATATGATCCCTGTCGTGTTCGACAATAAGAAATGTATCTTGTGTGCGAATACGATACTTGAGAAAAAGAAATCCTAATATATTTAAAACTGCGGAGACACGATTATGTCTCCGCAGTTTCCGGTTTGCCATCTTTATTATTAAATTATTTCCCAGGCTGACTGCCCTGACAGCATCGGCAGCGTACTGCTGATCTTATGATGTTTTTTAGCTTTCGCTTTGCTCATCTTATAGAACTGCGTCTGCGTCCCGCATTGTATTTCAGTGTCTACGTTGTAGTAGTATTTTGTACCTTTGATGACGGCATAGTTCCACGCATGCGACCACTTCGTTCCATTATTAAAGTATATGCCGCCAAGTTTGCCTGCCTCGACACCGACATGATTGCACATTACCATGAATACCATAGCCTGATCATCACATACTCCACAGCGGCTTTCCCATTTATCCGGCATCCAGATTCCAAACGGATCGGAATAAAGGAGCTCGCCCTGCTGGAGCCTGCTGTCGCTCTTTGTCTTGAAACTCTGTATCTGAGCCTTCATCTTACTCAGATGGAAATGCTTCTTCGGCCATTTATCTGTATAATGTCTGTGTTTGAAATACTTGCGAATGTATTTATAAATCCTTTGCACTTTCTGGTCAGAGCTCATATTCATCTTGACGCCGGCTTCTCTGATCATAAGTTCTGCCAGATAATCCTCTTCGTCGTCTCCAGTATATATCGGCTTGAGCTGTATCTCCGCGGCTGCTTTCTTCCCGGTATCAGCGCTGCTGTTCACCTGAAATGTTTCCGTATGCGCGTTCGAAGCCTCCTGTCCGTCAGCTTCGTGTACAAATTTGATTTCTGCGGTGTATTCCCCGTCCGGAATGTATGAACCGCTGCTGAGACCCGCTGTATTATTTGCTGAAGCTTTTCCGTTCCACTTGAGATCTACGGCATAGCGTTTCTTCGTCACTGAATAAACCACATTGCTGTCTGTATTAAGTATCCGTACAGTCGTGTACCATGATTCGCTGTCTTCAGCCGGCAGAGACGTTCCCGGTTCGAAGCTTGCCCTTATGCGAAGATAATTTCCGCTTCCGGGATGAAACCCGCCGGGCGCTGCCGCAATATCTGCACCGAGAAAGTCTGCGGAAACGGTGTTGCCTTCCTCCTCATCATCCGCATGTACCGTTTCGGGCAGTAATGTAAATGAC
>JALCRY010000015.1 GCA_022652985.1 Eubacteriaceae bacterium
TCTCAAAATTCTCCGGATCAGAAGGATCGACAAATGTCGTATCTATTCCTTCATCCCGCAGCGTGTATTCGAACAGACTGAATGTGCCTCCGTAAACATTGGTGGAGGAAACGATGTGATCGCCTTTCACCGCTATGTTCTGCACGGCATATGTGATGGCTGCCAGACCGGTCGCTGTTGCCAGCGCCGCTGCTCCGCCCTCGAGCGCCGCTATGCGCTGCTCGAAGATATCCGTAGTCGGATTCCCCAGCCTCGTGTATATGTTGCCGCCTTCGGTGAGAGCGAATCTCCCCGCCGCCTGCGCCGAATCCTTAAAAACGTACGATGTCGTCGCGTAGATCGGCACCGCTCTGGAATCTGTAGCCGGGTCGGCCTGCTCCTGTCCCGCGTGTAACTGTAATGTTTCAAATTTATATTGTTTGTCGCTCATGTATTATTTCCTTTCGTTCATGCTGTATGTAATGTCATTTTTTCCGCGCCGTCTTTCATGAGGCGCATCGTACACGTACACATTCGCAGGGAATGGAAATTCGATCCTGTCAGAGCAATAATTATTTTTTTCATCTGGCATCACCTTCCGTCTGTCATTTTTCCTGCCTACTGCTTCAGTAGGTTTGTAACATGAATGATGCCATAATCAACCTACTTTGTCAATAGGTTAATTGAGATTTTTATATAAATTTTTTATATTTTTTGTATTTACATCACAAATAATATGTGTTATACTGGCAAAAAATCATTTGAAAGGAATAAAGAAATGTCTAAGATCAATCTTACAGCAGCAAAGTTCTTTTTTAGCTTTACTTTTAACAACAAAGTAAGGCGTATTTCGCTGCGATGAGATCAGGGACAGTTTTGATAATGTGACTATGACTCCGCAGGCGGAAACGCCGGCGGAGTTTTTTATTGTTTATGCAAAGGAGAAGTAAAATGGAAATCGGCTATGAATCGGAAATGATTGAAGAAAATGCAGTTATCGCCTGCCCCGGCACAAAAGGCGCTTATTCTCAGAAAGCGTGCGGAGAACTGTTCGCATGCCCTGACATAATGTACTTCAGGAATTTCGAAGCCGTTTTCAAAGCAGTAGACCGCGGACTCTGCGATTACGGGATCCTGCCGATAGAAAACAGCACCTGCGGCGCCGTCAGAGACGTGTGCCGGCTCATGCCGCATTACAGCTTCCGGACCGTACGGTCAGTGCGCCTCCGCATATCACACGACCTGCTTGCGCCGGCCGGTACAAGGCTTGAGGATATCCGCGAGATCATCTCGCACGAGCAGGCCCTCGGCCAGTGCCGCAATTACATAAGATCGCTCGGCAGCGTCAAGATCACCAAAACAGATAATACAGCCTCCGCGGCGAGAATGATCGCCGGCTCCGGCCGCACCGACATCGCTGCGATCGCCTCCCGCGACTGCGCTGATCTCTACGGGCTCGAAGTCCTGGCTGCCGATATTCAGCTCGCCCGCGACAACTGCACGCGCTTCATCTGCATCGCTAAAAAAGGAACTGCGGACTTAATAGTATAAAAAACAACGACTTCAAAAATAAGGTACCAATTAAGAAAATACGATCATTTTGGTACCTTGTGCAATGGGTTTATCGCGGTTAGGCTCGTCTAACTCTTCTGCTTTTTCGTCATTTCATGGTATGAGCAATTGCTCAATCGCTGCAGCCCATTGGACAAGGTACCATTTTCAAATTTTTCTCGGATTTGGTACCTTATTTTGAATTTGACTATGACCAGCCGTTTCGCTGCATTTTGAATTTGACTATGATCAGCCGCTTCGCCGCTTCTTTCATATTGTTCGGTGCCGGATTTCTCAGTCCGCGGCAGTGATCAAATAAGGACTGCCGGTCAGATGCTGAATTTATAGCCGGCTCCCCAGACTGTCAAAATATACCGGGGCTCCGAGGGATCTTCCTCGATCTTCTGGCGCAGGCGGTTGATATGGACAGTGACGGTAGAATTGTCGTCCAGAGGGTCCATACCCCAGATAGTCCTGAAAAGTTCATTCTTGGAAAACACCAGGTTCGGATTGCCCGCCAGGAAAGCGAGCAGTTCGAACTCTTTTACTGTCAGAGATATTTCCTCATTGTTCAGCAGCACACTGCGCTCGCCCTGGAGGATCACCAGCGGGCCGGCGTATATATCGGTCTTTTCCGGCTGCTTTCCCGCTTCGGCCAGCAGCCGTTCATGCACGGCAATATGGGCCTCGACGCGGGCCACGAGCACCGCGGGGCTGAACGGTTTCTCCACATAATCGTCAGCGCCGAGACCGAGGCCCTGTATCTTGTCCTCGTCTTCTCTGCGCGCGGTCACCATGATGACGGGAACGCTGCTGACTTTTCGGAACTCGCGGCAGACGTCGTAACCGTTCATGCCCGGGAGCATGATATCGAGTATTACTGCATCAAAATCTTCGGACGTCATCCGCCTGAACCCGTCGGTCCCGTTCGTCTCTGCTGCCACGGTGAATCTCGCGGCTTCAAGATAATCCGTTTCTATCCGCACGATCAGCTCATCGTCTTCAACTATCAGCACTTTCTTTTTTGTCAAGAGGTACCTCCATTACGATCGCCAGGCCCTCTCTGTTTTCGGCGTACGCGTATCCGCCGTGATCCTCGATGATCGTCCTGACGATGGCCAGGCCGAGTCCGCTGCCTTCGCCGGTCTTCGTTCTCGCCTCGTCCAGTCTCGTGAAGCTTTCGAAGATCAGTTCCAGCGCATAATCCGGCACGCCCGGCCCGTCATCCGTGACAGTCCAGACGGCTTCATCATTTTCAACCGCGGTTTTTATCAGAACAGTGGCCCTTTCTTTCTGCTTATATTTTATGCTGTTGGATATGATATTGTCCAGCACTCTTTGCAGCTGCGACCTGTCGCCGCGTATGACGACATCACCGCTGCACGCCTCGAACAGCACCAGAGCTTTTTCCTCCGTCTTGCTGCTCATGTGATACTTCAGGTAATGCCCGATAAATTCGTTGAGTTCTATCTCTTCAAAATCGTAGCGGAATGATTTGTTTTCCATCTTGTTGTAGATCGAAAGATCGTTCACCAGCCTTTCGAGATCATTCGTCCTCAGCTGGATCGCCTCCAGATACTGCCTGCGCTTTTCCTCCGTGTCCGCCATTCCGTCGGTCAGGCCTTCGACGTAGCCCTTTATCGTTGTGAGCGGTGTCCTGAGATCATGCGAGATCCCCGATATCAGGGCGCGCCGGTATTCCTCGTAATTCTTATGTTCGTTCATTGACATCTTCAGGTGGTGCTTCATGTCCTCGAAGGCGCGGCAGACTTCTCCGAATTCGTCGTCGCGGCTGTAAAGTATCGGCTCGTCGAAATTGCCTTCCCGGACCTCTTCGGCATTTTTGCGCAGCTCCCTCAGTGGATACATGATATTCCTGTTGACCCATCTCGTAAGCACATAATCCGAAACGACGATGGAAAGCAGTATGATGACAAGCGCCAGAAACAGGAACGGCACAACATACCGGTCCATGAACGATTCACTGGTATGATTTACACCCGATGTCCCGTCGTGTACTGCAAAGACGACAAAAGTCGGCTCGCCCTCTTCGTGCACAGTCTCCTTCTGCACCGATTTCGTTCCGCGCTGTATCGAAAAACTGTCCAGCGCCGCCTCGCTGCCGCCGACTAGTTCTCTCATGATTTTTTTATCGTACTTCGTCAGGCTCGAGTAATATGTTTTGCCACCCGACTGCAGTTCGATCGTATATCCGAGATCGCTGAACTCCTTTTCTGCGTGCTTGATCTGATTCTTAGTCTGCCCCGGCGTCATATTGTTTTTTACCGCAGTCTGAAACTCGTCCGCGTAGGCATACATCAGATTGTCGACCGTGGCCAGGCCGTTGTCGTCCCCGTACATCGCATCCATCGACGCCCAGTATCTGTTCCCGATCGTCGACATCCCGAACATCAGCAGCAGCAATGTTACCGCCACCGGTATCGCCACCATCAGGACATTCGATATCAGCAGCCGCTTCTTCATCGTCATGTTGTTCCACTCCCTTCTGTAATACCATCATACGATATTAACGGCGTCCGAAATCTTAACATTTTATTAAAAATACCGCTCCGGGCTGACCCGAAGCGGTATAGTATCTGTATTTATTCTGCAGCTGCACTGCAAATCATGACTGCAGTAATGATCCGAGGAAGTCGTTCAGACGTTCACTCTGCGGATGGTCGTAGATATCTTCGGCCGTGCCTTCTTCGACCACAGAGCCGTGGTCCATGAACACGACGCGGTCCGCCACTTCTTTCGCAAAGCCCATCTCATGCGTCACGACGACCATCGTCGTCTTTTCACGCGCCAGCTCTTTCATTACTGCCAGCACCTCGCCGGTTATCTCCGGATCCAGCGCCGAAGTCGGCTCGTCGAAAAGCATGATCCGCGGGTCCATGGCGAGTCCGCGCGCTATCGCGATCCTCTGCTTCTGCCCGCCGGAAAGTCTGCCCGGATATTCCGCCGCCTTGTCTGCAAGCCCCACGAGTTCCAGGAGCTCCATACCGCGCTTTTCGGCTTCTTCCTTCGAACGCTTCTTGACCTTGATCGGCGCATACGTGATATTGCCGAGGCAGGTCATATGCGGGAAAAGGTTGAAGTGCTGGAAGACCATGCCGGTCTCGCAGCATATCTCCAGCAGCTGTTTGTCGGGAAGGTATGTCGCCTCATGATTACTGTTGATCTCATCTCCCGGTTTCGAGTCCACGAATGTTTTCCCGTCCAGAGTTATCGTTCCGGAAGTTATCCTGGTGAGACAGTTGATGCATCTGAGCAGCGTGCTCTTGCCCGAGCCCGACGGCCCGATGATCGCCACGGTTTCGCCTTCGTCGACTTTGAAGTCGACATTGCTGAGCGCAGTAATAGTCGGGTATTCTTTGACGATGTTCTTCATTTCGAGTATAGTCGGCATATTACCACTCTCCTTTGCTGTCGTATTCCGAGACGCGTTTCTCGAGGTACGCCGAAAGGCGTGTCATCATGTAAGTGAAAATGAGATATATCGCGGCCGCAATGATGTAGGCGGTCAGGTTCACGTCTCTGCTTACGAATCCCTTCGAGTTTCTCATGAGGTCGCCTACGCCGATGCAGGAAACAAGCGCCGTGTCCTTGATCAGGACAATGGCCTCGTTCGTTACCGGCGGCAGAACGACTCTGAATGTCTGCGGCACTATTATGCCCATCATCGTCTGGTGCTTGTTGAGTCCCAGCGAATGCGCCGCTTCATACTGTCCGCTGTCGATGCTGTTCATCCCGCCTCTGTATATCTCGGCAAAATACGCCGCGTAATTCAGAACGAATACGATGACAGCCGTCGGGAACGGTCCCAGCGATATGGCGCCGTCAGAAATGATCGGCAGCATGTAAAAGAAGAAGAACAGCTGAAGCAGCAGCGGCGTCCCTCTGAATATCCAGATGAAACATTTGCAGATGAATCTCACGACTTTGAATCTGCATGTGCTGCCCAGTGTCACCGGCAGTCCGAGCGGCAGGGAAAACAGGAGCGTCAGTACGAACAGCTCTATCATTATCAGTGTTCCCTGCAGCAGGAACGGCATTATTTCTCCAACGTATCTTAAAGTCTCAGCCAATAGAATAGCCTCCCAGCTGTTTAGTTACAGTTATTTATAATCTTCCAGTATAACGATGTCCTTGCCGAACCACTTCTTGCTGATCTTGGCAGCTGTTCCGTTGTCGATAAGCGTCTGGAGCGCATCGTTCACTTTGTTTGTCAGCTCAACATCGCTCTTTCTGAAACCGATAGCATAATAATCGTTTCCGAAATTATAGTCGCAGGTGATGAGCGCGTTGTCCATCTTTGTATTCTTGTAGTTTCCGAGCACCTGGTCAATGGAGATGCAGTCTACTCTGCCCGCCTTCAGTGCCAGGATAGCTTCGTCATATGTATCGTATTCGGTAATATTATCCTTGAACGAGTCATATTTCGAATCAGCCTTCATCATCTCGAGCGCCGAAGAATCCTTCTGCGTACCGATCTTGTACTTCTTCAGATCCGAAGCCGACTTGATGCTCACATTTTTGTCGGTCGTCATGATAACGATCTTATTGTTCAGATACTTCTTGGACAGCGACATCTTTTCCTGACGCTCCTTCGTAGCTGACATTCCGTTCCATATGCAGTCGATGTTCTTCGACTTGAGTTCCATTTCCTTTGCATCCCAGTCGATCGGCTGGAATTTAGCCTTTACTCCGAGCTCCTTGCAGACTGCTCTGGCCATGTCGATATCGAAGCCGACCAGTTTTCCGTCATTATCTCTGAATCCCATAGGTGCAAACGTATCGTCGAGTCCGATGATCAGTTCGCCGTTATCCTTGACGTATGACCATGAACCGTCCGATGAACCTCCGCAGCCGGCAAGGCCTACTGCGCAGAAGCATACGAGCGCAAGCGTCAGCACCGTAAGCAATGCTTTTCTTTTCATATCTGTATTCCTCCTGTTTAACAAAACATCTGATCCAGCGCACGAGCGCAGCCTGCACCTTATTCGGGCGGGCTCTTCGCTTTATCGCGCTAACGCGTTAAATCAATAAATCACCAACGATAAAAATTATATCATATTTTCCTGTTCGAGTAAACCTGCAGAAGCCAGGAATAAGCATTCTGTCCTGCAAAAATGCTGTTTAAGGCAATTACTATCGTATAGACGGAGCCGGGCTTGGTAGAATATCGCCGGCCGCAGTCACGAACCGGATCATCCGCGCCTGGATGCGAAGTCGAAGTGTTCGCTGTCATCTGCGAGGATGAGGTCCTTTTTGCTGTCCTGCGGACCTATTGGACGTACTGCGCGGCAGGGACAGCCGTATGCAAGGTATCCCGCGGGGATGTCTTTGGTCACGACGCTGCCGGCGCCGACAACGACGTCGTCACCGATCGTGACGCCGCCAATCACCACGACATTGGCAGCGAGCCAGACATTACTGCCTATATGTATCTCTTCGGCGTATTCGGCCATGGCGGTATTGCCGTTTTCATCGAGGCCGAAGCGTTCGCCGGAAATCAGCGGGTGGTTGGTCGCCATCAGGGAAACGTTGGGGCCGAAGGCCGCGTTGTCGCCGATATAGATGCGGGCGTCATCCATTACCGTGAAATTGAAATTGGCGAAGAAGTTTTCGCCGAGGAATGTGTGACAGCCGTAGTTGAACTGGATCGGCCCCTGCATGTAGTATTTTTGGCCGGCGCCGCCGATGAACTCGCGGATGAGGGGCTGTCTCGCAGGGTCGCTTTCATCCATGGCGTTGAAGCGTCTGCAGAGTTCATGCGCTTTGTGCTTGAGCTGCACGAGCTCGGGGTCGCGGTTGTTGAACATGCGGCCGGCGAATATCTTTTCCTCTTCTCTCATGATGGAATACCTCCATTACTGCAATGAGCGCCCGCGGATGTGCGGACGCTCGTGTATTTGTTTTTTGCCGGGGCCGCCGACGCATCGGGACACCCGGATTTTTTAATATACGCTCTTGTAGTTTTCATCGGCGAAGTCAAAGTGACCGAAGTATTTCTCAAAGTCAACTCCGACATAGTCGCTCATGTCTTTCATTTCCTGAACTGTTTTGATGTCGACCTCTATGCCGTTTTCTCTGCGGTCTTTTGTGGCCAGGACTTCTTTTTCTCCGTGAGTGTATATCTTCTCGGCGCCGTCCGCCTTCGGTGCATTCCTCAGTTCTTCGAGGAAGGTCGACAGATGGCCGATGATTTCTTCCGGATCTCCGAAGACTGCCGGGTCGATCGCAATGAAGCCGTGGCAGGTGCCGCCGATGCCGTTTGTATGGGTATGGTTCGAAGTAAGTCCGAGTGAAAGTATGGATGTGAAGATCTCGCAGATCATTCCGTAGCCGTAGCCTTTATGGCCGCCGTACAGCTCGGTATTGCCGCCGAGAGGCATGATGCCTCCGCCCGTCTTGTTCACTATGTTCTCGAGGACTCTCGGAGCATCTGTGGATGCCGTTCCCGTTTCGTCGAGAGCCCAGCCTTCAGGCAGGTCTTTTTCCGCTTTCCTGTACATCTCGAGCTTGCCTCTTGTTACTACTGTCGTGGAAGCGTCGAACAGGAAAGGATAAGGCGATGCAGGCATGGCGATGGCTATAGGATTGCTGCCCAGCATGGCAAGTTTGGCATAGGTAGGGACCATGATGGCTTCCGAATTCGTGAACGCCAGACCGATAAGGCCCTGATCGCTCGCCATCTTCGCATAATAGCCCGCAATGCCGAAATGGTTGGAATCACGCGCGGTCACAACCGCCATTCCGCTCTTTTTCGCTTTCTCTATGGCGATGGACATCGCTTTATGACCTACGAGCTGCCCCATTCCTTTATGGGCATCTATAACAGCCGAAACAGGCGTCTCGAAAACCACTTCCGGTTTCGCCTGAACGTCTATCAGACCCTTTTCTATTCCTTTATGATAACGTGAAAGTCTCTGCATACCGTGAGACTCGATCCCGTACAGATCGGATGTCAGGAGTACATCCGTTATTATTGCGCATTCCTCATCCGAAAAGCCGAACTTTCCAAAAGCTTCTTTGCAGAACGCATCCAGGATCTCATAGCTGAATTTCACATGTGACATATTAAACCGCCTCTCTTCCAATACTTTTTTGTATTGTAAAATGTTTCATAAAAAGTATATCACATGAAGCTGCTTTTTCAAAACAGCGGAAATATAGATTGCGCCGCTGCGCGAGAATCCGGTTTCCCGATCATTAAGCGGTCAGGGCCCGGCAGGGCGCAATAAATCGGTTTTAGACCGCCGCCGCATAACCGGATCGTCCGCACGGCAGCGTCAGGTAATCAGGATCAGATAACTTTCTCTCCGAGTTCTTCTTCTTCCTCGATTTCCTCCTCGACCTCGTCGATAAGATCCTGAGCAGTCTCTTCCGCGGATAACGGTGCAGACACAGATCTGCGGGCAGCCATAAGAGCAGGCGCGATCGACACCAGCGAACCTACAAGAATGAAGCCGATACCGGCAAGCATGTTGAAAGGTATAGCCTCATTGAGGATTATAAAGGCGAAAAGCGGAGCTATCGCCGGCTTGAAGAAAAACACCAGCGACGCGGTATTGGCCGAAGTGTATTCCATAGCTTTGAAATAGCTTGCATACCCGATGCCGGTGACTCCCACATAGACGAAGAGTACGACAGCGATGTTCGACAGGCTGTAGCCCGTAAAGAAAGGTATGTCCGCAAAAGACACAAGCCCGTGCGACAGCATGAAGCCCGCCACAGGTGCGGCATGTGTAACGGCGGCTGCAGCCATGATTTCGACTGCTCCGAAAAGGAAGCCGAAACAGGTGACGACAACGCCGCCGAACTTCGCGCACTGCTTTTTGCCCATTACTCCGTAAAGAGCAAATGTCAGCGTTGCGACGATGGTAAACACTATGCCTGCCATGCTTATTTTTGTCTCGAAGGGATTGATTATGAACAATATCCCCAGTATATCAAGCCCCAGGGATGCTATATTATTTTTCATTATTGGTTCGGAAAGAAGAATGAAAGCGAAGAACATTACGAATACAGGATTTGAGCTGAAGAGTACCGCGACTACCGAAGCCTTGGCGTTGCATACGGCCAGCTGATACATGATCATGCTGATGAATATTCCTATGAAACCGAGCAGTGCAAATCTTGCCATTGTGCGCGAATCGGGACGGATGCCCTTTTCTTTGAGTGCATGCATCGCGAACGGCAGAAGCACAAGCCCTCCTACCAGGAATCTCGAAAATGTCAGCTGCACCGGATTGAAGTCTCCGGAAATGAACTTGAGCGCTATCTCCATCGAGCTGAAAAGCAGCGTTGTCACAGCTATACATATAAATCCTTTTTTCTTGTTTTCCATTATATCTCTGTTCCTCCGATTATTGAATGCCTTTGACTCTTCCCATTATAGGCATGTACGTGATATAATTGAAATATATATTAATTATATTTGCAATAACGTGAGGTTATTTCATGTCAGCGATCACCACAAGCGATAAATCCATAAACTGGGAAAGCTACCGGGTGTTTTATTACACCGCGAAAAATCTGAATATCACAGGAGCCGCGCGCGAGCTCTATATCTCCCAGCCGGCAGTGAGCAAAACTATTTCCGTCCTGGAAAGCGAGCTCGGCTGCCGCCTGTTTTTCCGCAAATCGAAAGGCGTCCTGCTGACGCCGGAGGGCGCAGAGCTGTACGACCATGTGAAGCGCGCCTTCGAAGAAATAGCCGAGGGCGAGCAGACACTGCGTTCACGCATCTTCATGGAACACGGCGAGATCACCATTGCCGCCAGCGATACGGCGCTCCGCTATTTCCTGCTCGACGCCATATCGGATTTCCGGATCCTTTATCAGGACATAGCGATAACCGTGCATACATATCCTTCGGACAACGCTATCGAATCCCTGCGCAGCGGCGAATCGGACATGGCGGTCATCGTCACTCCGCTGATCTCGATCGGAGATCTCGACATGCGGGCGATAAAAGACATCGAGTATATTTTCATTGCCGGGAAAGATTATCCGGTGCCGGGAGGCGGCCGGCCGGTCCATCTGAAACAGATCGCCAATGAAGACATCATCTGCATGGGCAAAGGCATGGCCACGCGCCGCAATCTCGATTCTTTCTTTGAGAACTGCGGACTTATGCTCAATCCTAAATATGCTCTCCCTGAAAACGAGCTCATACTCGACTTCACCAAAAGGAACCTGGGCATCGGCATAATGACCGCGGTAGCAGCCGAGAACGCCATCCGCGAAGGCAGCATCGTACAGGTCCCGGTAATAGAAAAGATCCCCACGATCGCGATCACGATCGTGACCCTAAAAAAGAACCTTTCCATGCAGGCGGAAAGGTTCATTGAAAGCGTACTGTAAAATTTATGCGTGCTGTAATATTTTAAACGCGTGCGGCATATCTGCATGCGGCAGTATCTACGTGCGGCATATCTGCGTGCGGCATCAGAGCAGTAATATCGACAGGAACTGCTCGCGGGTCAGTCCGTGGAACCACAGACCGATGTCTGCCGCTCCGAGCGATTCTTCGAGGGCGCTGCGTTCGAGTTTCGTCCCTGTCAGCATACCGGCAAGTTCCGCCTGGTCGCCGTTCCCGAAGTAGTCTCCGTGGAATTCGACCGCCTTTATCACCCCGGCCTCAACATTCATGAAGACCTGAATTTCTCCGCAGCCTTCGATGCGGCGTTCTTTTTCTATGGAATATTTCGGCGAGTATCCGTAATTCCATTCCCAGGTGCGGTACTTTTCGTCCGCCAGCTTCGCGATCTCCGCCTCTTCAGCTTCTGACATGATGTATTCCCGCAGCGAAAACTCACGGAACATATAGCCGCGTATGAGCGCCTTGAATTCATCCGTCGAAATGTTTCCGCCGGCGTAAGGCCTGATGTTTGTCACCCTGCTCCTGACCGAATCCACGCCCTTCGACTCGATCTTGTCCCGGGAAACTTTGAGGGCCTGCCCGCATATGTCCAGATCGCTGTCGAACATCAGCGTGCCGTGATGCATGATGCGGTCTCCTCTCTTATACTGGGAATTTCCGGAAAACTTTTTCCCGTCTATCGTCATATCATTCCTGCCGCTGATCTCGGCATGTACGCCGATCTCTTTCAGAGCAGCCGCTACAGGCCGGCAGAATCTCGCAAAATCGAATGACTCGGTATCGTCGCTTTCGACGATGAACGTATAATTCACATTGCCGAGATCGTGATAGACCGCACCGCCGCCGGACAGTCTGCGGGCAATGCGTATGCCGTGTTCCTCCGCATAGCCGGCGTTGATCTCGCGCACGGTATTCTGATTCTTCCCTATTACTATAGTGTTGTCATTCTGCCAGAGCATGAAACAGTTGTCGCCTTTCGGCATATTGTCGAAAATATACTGCTCGGCCGCCAGATTTCTGTACGGATCCGTGCTGTGGCTTTCTACATAATGAAACATTCTGATTCCCCCTTGAAAAAATAAGGGAGCGGAAATATCCGCTCCCTTTATCTCGTTATATCGTCTTTTCTTATTTGCACTCGTCTATCATTGCCTTGAAGATAGGAATAGATCTCTTGATCATATCTTCAGGGACGCAGTAGCAAAGTCTGAAATACTCCGGACATCCGAAGCTGCCGCCCGGTACCAGAAGGACGTCGTGCTTTTTGCCGATCTCGCTGAAGGCAGCGGAATCGCCGTTCGGTGCCTTAACGAACAGATAGAAAGCGCCTGCTGGGTCTGCTACAGTATAACCTGCTTCAGCAAGTCCGTCCATAAGAAGTTTTCTGTTCTTCGCATAAGCTTCAAGATTCGGTCTGCATTTTGTGCATCTCTCGATAACGAGCTGTGTCAGAGCCGGTGCACAGACATAGCCCATGTTTCTCGCTGCGCCTGCAACTGCATCGTAAACTCTCTTCCAGTCGTCTACGCAGTTCGGAACGAGTACATATCCTATACGTTCGCCCGGCAGCGACAGCGATTTGCTGTACGAATAGCAGATGATCGTATTGTTGTAAATAGCAGGAACATAAGGAACCACTGCTCCATCGTAAACGAGCTCTCTGTAAGGTTCGTCCGCAATGAGGTAGATCGTGTGGCCGATCTCTGTGCTCTTGTTTCTGAGCAGCTCAGCCAGCTTCACGAGAGTTTCCTCTGAATATATAACTCCCGAAGGATTGTTAGGCGAGTTGATGATGATCGCCTGTGTGTTCTTCGTGATGGCATCCTCCAGCTTGTTGAAGAGTATCTGGAAATCAGGGATGTCAGGCTCTACGACCTTGAGCTTTCCTCCGCCGATCGTCGCGAATACACTGTATTCAGGGAAGAAAGGAGCTACAGTCACGAACTCGGTGTTCGCATCTATCGTGAGCGCTCTGAGCACCGATGTGAGCGATGCGGCAGCTCCGCATGTCATATAGAAATTATCTTCTGTGAGACCTGCGTCGAATCTGTCGTTCATGTCGTCGGCGATCGCCTTCCTGGTGGAAGCATTGCCCTGTGCGCTCGTATAGCCGTGCACTTTGACGCTGTCGATGTTGCTGATGATGTCAATGATAGCCTCGTTGACTTCCTTCGGTGCAGGTTCGCTCGGATTGCCGATGCTGAAGTCATAAACATTTTCACGGCCCACTTCAGCCGCGCGTTTATTGCCGAATTCGAAAAGCTCGCGGATCCCGGATTTCTGTGATCCCAATCTGTACGCATCCTGGTTAATCATTACTTGTTCCTCCTTAAAAATCGAAATATTTACTTCGTTCATTATATACTCTCCAGCTACTGGAGTGTCAACTTTTTGTTGAAGCTGCAGCAATGCTCATTTCGTGTATTTTGCAAGCGTCTCATACAACTGCTCCGGCAGCACCGGCTTCGATAGGTGCGCGTCCATGCCTGCCTCTCTGCTCTTGCGCATATCCTCGTCATACGCATTGGCTGTCATGGCGATGACCGGCACCACCTGCGCGTCGGCGCGCTTCATTTCGCGTATCGTCCTGGCCGCCTCCAGCCCGTCCATTACCGGCATCCTGATGTCCATGAGTATGGCCGAAAAATGACCGAGCTCGGAGCTGTCGAATAATTCCACCGCTTCCAGCCCGTTCTCCGCTATAGCCACGCGGTAGCCCTTCTTTTCCAGCAGCGATTTTGTGATCTCGTTGTTGATGGCATTATCATCCACTATCAGGATGAATTTCCCCGCCGGCGGCGACTGCACGGCAATTTCGTCCGGGTCCGCATTCAGCGGTTCGTGCGCCGGCGCGATGGCGAAAGGTATCTCCACTCTGAATGAGGAACCTCTCCCCGGCCTGCTGTCTGCAGTAATAGTTCCGCCGAACAGTTCGGTGAGTGTTCTGGCAATAGCGAGTCCCAGTCCGGTGCCCTCGCTTTCCTCTCCCGCTTCTTTGGTGAACGGATCGAAACATATCTCCAGGAACTCCCGGCTCATGCCCTTCCCGTTATCCGTTAGCGTAAATCTCGCCAGGACCTTTTCCCCGTCATTAGTCACATCGCGCTCCGTCATGTATATCGTTCCGCCTTCCGGCGTCGCGGCGACGGCGTTCGTTATCAGATTGACGAATATCTGACAGAGCCTTTCCGGATCCGCATAGATATTCTTGACTGCTCTTTTTTCGATCCGGATTATCAGCCTCTGGTTTTTCGCTTCGAGCAGCGGATCGACAGCGGCCCTGATATTGCTCACCAGATCGTTGATATGACAGTTTTCACAATGCAGTTCTATCCTGCTGCTGTCGATGAAGGCCATTTCAACGAAACGGTTGATAATATTGAGAAGGCGGTTGTTTTCCTCTTTGATCCTGTCGAAATAACCTAGCAGTTCCGCGTCTTCGGTGATCCCGGCGGCCAGTTCCGTCATCCCCAGTATCGAGTTTATAGGCGTGCGCAGATCGCGGCTCATCTGGGACAGGAAGTCGTCTTTCGCGTTGTCGGCTTTCCGCGCCTCTTCAAGCGCCTTGTTGAGTTCGTCGTTCATCGCCATAGCTTCTCTGTAGCTCTCGGTGATATCCTGCTGCGAGATGACGATGATCTCTTTTCTTTCGTCGAAGTAATACGCCTCGCATTCGAGGATCCTGATGTCGTCCGCATCACTGCCGTACGCGCGGTACTGCAGCGATATTACTGCATCGTTCTCGAGGCCGGTCCTGAGGTTCCCGAGTTCGAACGTTCTCCTTACCTCCGCCTTTTCGGCTTCGCTGATGCATTTTTCCGTCACGAGACCGACCATCTCGCCGAAGTCTCCGGTCTTGTCCCTGCCCGAGATCAGCTCGCCGCTCTTAAGGTGGTGGGCCTTCCCCGTCATGAGCTCCACATAAACGATGTCGGAATAATTATGTTCGAGCATATGCTCCATTATCCCGTTCCTGATATGTTCTTCGTTGATATTTTCAGTATAGACGAAGGCGATGGCATCACCGGACCGCGGATCGAATACGACCTCTATCCACGATCTGACCCATATCACCGCACCGTTGACTTTGCGCCGGTAGGTGAGCTCCGTATGGTTCTGACCGCTTTCTGCCAGCTCCAGAAGCCCCTCGTGGCTCATCAGATCGATGAACTGCTTGCGCTGCGCATCATCGGGGATATTCCTCGCTGCTGACATCAGTATCTGATGTGTCAAAGGGTTTATGCGCTGTATTTCGTCCATCGCTTCCCGGCTGCTGAGTTCGATGCAGGTGTTCCTGGTAATATTGAAACTCGAAGCGGCTATGAGCGACGATTCCGCCGCACGCCTCTTCATGGCCTCGCGTTCGTAGTTTTCCCGCAGTGATTTTTCTATGCCGGCATCGCGGAAAACGCCGTAGAAAATATATCCGCTCTCACCGGATGGTTCGTGCGTCGCCCGTATCCCTATCCATCTGTACGTCGCTCCGTTCCCGAAAGCCATACGCACATCAGCGTCAAGCAGTGTATTGTTTTCTATCGCCTCGTTTATTTTCCGTGAGAATTCGCCGGCGTCTTCGGGATGGATCTGTTTGAGAAGATCATCTCCGAACAGTTTTTCGCGGTCTTCTCTGGATGTGCCGAGAAGCTCAAAAAAACCGTCGTTGAAATACCTGCACACTGTCTCGTTTCCTTCGACAACAAACATACCTATCCCGCCGTCCAGTTTATCCATCAGCCTGTCCAGATTGGCCATATCATGTGTAAAACCTGTCATCCTAGAACCACCCCATCACTTTAGAATATCTTAAGTATACACTAGTTATATAAAATATACACTCAGAAAACCGCTTATGCGGACTTCTTCTCCTCTTTCATCATGTCGCGTATTTCTGTCAGAAGCTCTTCCTGCGTCGGCTTCGCCGGCTCCTCTTTCTTCTCGATCCCCAGCAGCGACTCCATTCTCTTGTTCATTTTGTTCACGCATCTGATCACTATGAACAGCGAGAACGCTATCAGGAAAAAGTCGATCACCTGCTGTATAACAAGCCCGTATTTGATACTTGCATTCCCAACCGTAACTACCAGTTCGGTGAAGTCCACGCCCCCTATTATGACGCCTATTATCGGCATGATGATATCCGCCACGAGAGCGTTTATTATCGCGCTGAAAGCCGCGCCAAGGACCACCGCAACAGCCAGATCCATTACATTGCCTTTAAAGGCAAAATTCTTAAAATCATTCCACATTTTTCCAATTACCTCCTTATTCCATTCAAATCATTGATATTATATTATTGCGCATTTCAGTTGTACAGTAAATGTTTTCATGATAGACTTATCAAAGAGTTAAATGAAACTGAATAGGAGGACCATATGCATACAACTATAGTGTACTCGCATCCGTGGAACGGAAGTTTCAACAAGGCTATACTGACCAGTGCCGCTGATGCGCTCAATAAAAGCGAAAAAGAACTTTTCCTGATCGATTTATATCGTGACGGTTTCGATCCGCTGATGACGCGTTCCGAACTGGAACATTTCAGTAATGGAGAGGCGATCGACTCTATGGTCGCTCAGTACCAGATGATCCTTAAGAACACGGACGAGATTATTTTTATTTTCCCTATCTGGTGGCATAACGCACCTGCTATGCTCCGCGGATTCCTCGATAAAGTTATGCTCAAAGGCGCTGCATATAACGAAGAGGGCAACAAGATGATCCCTATCTGGAACATCGAGAAGACTCTTGTCATAACGACATCTGAAGCCACGACTGATACGCTCAGGAACGACTGCGGAAACCCTATCGAAGGTACATTCATCAATGCTACCCTCAAAGGCCTCGGCATGTACAACGGAGAATGGCTGAACTGCGGACATATCAAGGAAACAACAGATCAGGAACGTGCAGAGTTCCTTAAGGAAGTCGAAAAAGCAGTCGTCAGATAATACCGGCATCCGGTATTATTCGCTGCTGCAGAATACAATTAGATATTGCATTTAGAACACGAGACTGCCGCATCAATGGAAACGATCACATTATGCACAGTCTCTTTTCGTGCGCCTGTTTTCCCGGCCGGAAATCAGACTGCTGACATCACTGGTTCTTTACGGACACCTGATCCTGACCTGATCCGCTTTCCGTCTCAGGATCCGCATCTGTATCCGCTGCGCTCCCCGTGCCGTTCCGGACAGTATTTCCGCTGTTCCCGCGGTTCCCGCTGTTCGAATGACCGCTGTTCCCGCCGTGTGAACGTCTGCTGCTTTTGCCGGAATTCGAGCTGCTGCCGGAGCCCGGATCTTTTTCTGTTCCCGAGCCTGCGCCTGTGCCCGCACCGGAACCTGAACCGGAGCCGGAACCTGCGCCGGTGCTGCCCGGATTATTTCCCGCCGCACTGCCGCTGCCGGAACCGCTGCTGTTTCCGGAACCGCTGCCGTTATTTTCGTTCCCGGACTTTCCGCCGTTGATATTCCTGTCTTTTTTTATCATATCTCTGACCGGTCCGCATCCCGCATCGGAGACTTCATCTGCGGCCTTCCGGCTGCCGGAGATCTCGCGGTTGTTTTTTCCGGTTATTTTCTTGGCCACCTGAAGGCGCCCTGTGCTTATGCCGAGCTCCTTAGCCGTTTCTCGGTCATCTATGGTCGCCTGTTCGACATCGACCGTCACTTTTTTGTCAGCCTTAGCCTCCGCGCCGGCTGACAGGGACTTCGTCAGCGTATCGGCACGCGATTTGCTCCTGGAGGCGACGGACACTATCACATAGCCGGAAGTGCCTTTTTTCAGATAGTCGCTGTCCGCCATTACTTCCATCGTGAGCTCCACCGCCCCGGTCACGGAACTGCCGCGGACCCCGCGCTTCTCGAGCTCGTCCGTTACTGCCTCCGCTTCTTTGTTCAGAGCCTCTGTCCCGATAACTGTATCAAAGAAATTGACCTTGTATTCGATCGACGGGTTGACGTCGACAGTCACATACGAATAAGGCGTGACCGCCGCTTTGACTGTCAGGCTGCCGCACGCGACCAGCACGAATGCCGCACACGCCGCGAGGATCTTCTTCACCGCGGTCCTGCGCGCACCGGAAGAAAGCTCGATCGTGTCGCCGACCGCGCATCTGCGCTGAACTTTGACGAACTCGCCGTTCTCTGTGAGGACCGCGGCGGTGCCGTTTTTGATTTCAACTACTATGCCTTTCATCCGTTGAGTGCCTTCCTGATACTGTCCAGATATTCCGCCAGCACCGGATACTCGCCCGAGAGTATCACGGCCGCTGCTATTATATATTTTCTGTGTCTGTCGATTATCTTCCGGGAGACACGGCTCCCGAGCTCCAGTTCTTTCACCGGCAGCTGCTTTGTGCGCTTCAGCTTATCCATAAGCTCCGGCGACTTCAGCAGCATAGCTACAAGCTCCGTGCATGCCTGTTTTGTTTTCCGCGCCTTCGGCGAGCATTCCGTGAGATCAAAAAATGAAAATCCGTAAGATCTCAACACCTCGTTCGCAGCTTCTATTTCATCCCCGGCGGACGGAGTCTCAGCTTCGGCGCTTTTACGCAGCAACTCTCCCTGTATCCCCGCATTGACCGATTCATCGTCGACGCTTCCGTCCATGCCCCACGGTTCCACAGGTATCTCCTCGCCGTATTTCTGACCTCGCCGCATCTCGTCGATGATGCGCCGCCTGATGACCATCGCCGCAAACGAGTGGAAACTGCCTTTCGACTCGTCGTACGCCTCCGCGGCCTCAGTAAAAGCAAGGAGAGCGACCGACCATTCGTCATCGCTCTCCGTAATAAACTTCCCGGAGCATTTAGACGCGCATCGGAGAATGAACTGTCTATTTTCTTGTATTAATTCCTCTATGTCCTTCAACCCTGACCTCCGACGTCTGAATGCCGCAATAATTTCTTAAACTATATAGCATTTATCGGTCGAGGTCAATGCCGCTTATTTGCCTGTGTACAGAGTACCGTTCACATAGAGATCATGTCCGTTCGTATCTATTTTGCCGTTGTTCGTCAGGCTCGAAATGAAGGTGTCGCCTGTCAGGGTCCATTTGCATCCCGAGGCCACCGATACCGATACCGTACCGCTCTGGCCGGCTGTGTTGATCTTGCCGCTGTAGGATGACCTGCTCTGCAGATCGAGTGCGAGCGATGATGATGAATCGACAGTAACAGTTCCCTTCAGCTTCTGGCCGACTGCCTTAAGAGTCACATTGCCGCCGTTGCTGCCTGCTGTTCCCCAGTTGTCAGCGCTCTCTGTCAGAAGCATGCCGTCATCGAGATTCAGTTCCGCGTCTTTAAGCGTGATCGTGCAGGTCGTGTTCGTGACATGGAACATCGCGCCGCTCTTCGAGGTCATCGTGCCGCCGTTCATGGTGAATGCCGAAGCTCCCGTCGAAGCGTCGCCCGACATCGACTGATAGATCAGGACATTATTGAGATATTTCGCCTGGCCGTTCTTCGTCGTGTTGCTGCCGGTAACATTGCACTTGTTCAGCGTAATGCTGTTGGCGCCTTCAATGACCATAGCCTCTGACTTCGTTGAAGTAAGTTTGGCACCGGTTACGTCGATATCCGCTGTCGAATAGATCACCGGAGAACCTGTTCCTGAAGTCTTGTATGTGCCCTTGGTCACATTGACATCGCCGCCGCCTCTGTCTGACCTTATTGCCGCCGAGGAATTGCCGTATGTTCTGACCGTGAGGTATTTCGCGTTCATAGTACCGCCGCCCGTCGTCATTATCCCGCCGGAATTGTTCGACTTTGTTTTTATCTTTGTCTTATATACGTCGACCGTAGTTCCGCTCCCGTACGAAAAGACGCCGTTCGCGTGGCTCCCGTTCGTATAGACGTATGAGTTCTTAAGATTCAGAGTGCCGCCGTTCGTTACGAGTACTGCTGCATTCGTTCCGTAGAAATCAGCGTCTTCAGAGCTGCTGTTTCCGGTCTTCTTTACCTTGGCCTTGCTGATCGTTTTCGTGACTCCGCTGACGAGTATCGCGTGCCCGCCGCTCGAACTGTCCGAATATGATGCCGCGTGAGCATATACCGGAGTCATGCATACCGCAACTGCGATGGCCAGTGCAGCCGCAGCATATCTTCTGAGTAATGTTTTTTCCATCACTACACCTCCTCTTTTCTATATATTTCGCAGAGGAAGGCCTAAAAAAAGGGGTCGGAGTGAAATCACTCCAGCCCGATAGAATCCGCTATATAATATTGCCAGCCGTTTTTCGCGCACTGCTTTCTGATTTTCGCCTTCAGCGCGCTGCTCTTCGTATATTCGAGCAGATATATTTTCGCGCCCTTCGCGCCGGCCTCCTTCAGCCTGTGCACATAGTACCGCGTATCGGCTTTTTTCTGCACGCCGAACTTTCCGTTCCCGCTGTAAGACCGTATCCTGCTGTACACGCTCTCCTGGTTCACGGCTGTAAATGCGTCCGTCACCGTGCTCCGCCCTTTCATGTATCTGTGAGCGAAGGTATCGCCGCCGTTCAGCACCACGTCTTTTCCGGTTGCTCTTAGTTCGCGCAGTATCTGCACGAGCCCGCTGTATATCCCCTCTTTTTTATACTTGTAATATACGTCGCTGTTGTCGCAGAAGAATCCGTCGACTCCCATGGCGAGATATTTTTCCGCCAGATCACCGGTCACGAACTTCTGCCACGCCTCATCTGAAACATCGACCCACTGCTCATCCGGCCAGTTTTCATATCTGCCGAGGCAGTCGCTTTTCCAGTCACGGTAATACGTTCGGTAATTCTCGACTGCACCGATGTTGATATAAGTGTAGACCGTGTGTCCCGCCGCGTGCAGCTTGCTTATCGTGTCCTTTGTGATCCCTGTGCAGGCCGTATCGGCATCGATGACGACAATGCGGTAATCCTTCACGCGCTTCAATATCACGGCATCCGCGCCGTCCGAAGACGTCCCGCTGCCGAGGCCGAGAAACACGCCGTACGGGTGCGTGAAATGCGCCGGCGCCGCAGCCGCGTGCGCATCAGCAGAACCCCCGAGACCGAAACGTTCCGCGAGTCCGAACACGACCGAAACGATCAGGATCATTACTGCAAGCAGAATTACGATCCTCGCCGCTTTCTTCATTTTATCTTTCGTCTACGGGCCTGTCCTGGTGACTCAGGATGTCCTGGATTATCGACACTGTGTCATTGATCTTGAACAGTCCTGTGTTGAGGCAGACGTCGTAGCTCCCCATGTCGTTCCACTTCTGCGATGTGTAGAAGTTGTAATATGAAGCGCGCTCCTTGTCGATCTTTCTGATCCTTTTGCGCGCGTCTTCTTCCGAAAGGTTTTCTCTCGACATGACGACCTTCACGCGCGTTTCGAGCGGTGAATACAGGAAAATACGCATTACTTTATCGTATTCCTGCAGCACATAATCCGCGCACCGGCCGATGATGACGCACGGTCCCTCGGACGCGACTTCTTTTATGGCCTTGTCGAACGCCGCTTCAATGTCGGTCCCGACCTGATCCGCAGGTCCGGTCGTGTAGCCGAACGAATAAGGATCCATGGCCATCGCATACAGCAGGCGCTTCGGTTTTTCGTCGAAATCCTCAAAGATCCCTTCGTTGAGTCCGCTGTCCTGCGCCGCCTTGACCAGAAGTTCCTTGTCGTAATACGGTATGCCTTCGCGTCTTGCCAGCTCGATGCCGACATCTCTGCCGCCCGATCCGTACTGACGTCCTATCGTTATAACTGTGCTCTTAACCATCTTGTACCTCTTTCTGTATTTTTACTATTATATCATGCCGAAGCCCGTGTGCAAATTATTATGATATAATAGGTCTGCATGAACACTGTAAAGGAGGAACTACCATGGATACCATACAGCTTGCAGAGCAATGCCGGACGATGCGGACCGACATAGTCACTATGCTGAACAGGGCGGGGTCCGGCCATCCGGGCGGCTCGCTTTCTTCCGTCGAACTCATCGCCTGCCTTTATTTCGGCGGCGTGCTGAAGTACGACCCGCACGATCCGGAATGGGCAGAACGCGACAGATTCATTCTTTCGAAAGGCCACGCGGCGCCGGTCATATACAGCGCGCTTGCGCGGGCGGGGTATTACAGCACCGATGAATTATCTCATCTGCGGCGGCTCGATGCGATGCTGCAGGGGCACCCTCATGCGGCAAGGATCCCGGGTTTCGAATGTTCCGCCGGTTCGCTCGGTCAGGGGCTTTCGGTCTCGAACGGTCTGGCGCTGGCGTTCAGGGCGCGCGGCATGAGCAGCCGCGTCTACTGCCTCATGGGCGACGGCGAGCTGCAGGAAGGCCAGGTCTGGGAAGCGGTAATGACGGCGTCCCAGCACGGTCTGGACAATGTCTGCGCTATGGTCGACTTCAACCATGTGCAGCTTGACGATACAGTTGAAAACATCAAATCACTGGGCGATCTCGCGCGCAAGTTCGCCGACTTCGGCTGGCACGCGATAGAGATCGACGGTCACGATATCGCGGCGGTAATGTCCGCCTACAAGGCCGCAGCGGCCTGCAAGGGCAGACCTTCTGTCATCATCGCCGACACGATAAAAGGCAAAGGCGTTTCGTTCATGGAAGGAGATCCGGCCTGGCACGGCACCGCGCCGAACGATGAACAGCTTGCGCAGGCGCTCGCGGATATCCGCAGCGGATACGGTTTTAAGGAGGTGCAGTAATGTCAGATTTAAAGATGATACCGATGCGCGACGGTTACGGCAATGCGCTCCTTAAGCTGTGCGCGTCGAATGAACGCGTAATGGTTCTTGACGCGGATGTCGCCAAATCGACGCGGACGGACTGGATAAAGGAAAAATATCCGGATAGATTTATTGATATGGGGATCTCCGAGCAGGATATGGTCGGCACCGCATCCGGCATGGCGCTCGGCGGAATGATCCCGTTCTGCAGCACTTACGGCGTATTTCTCGCCGGCAGAGCGTGGGACCAGATACGGACCACCGTCTGCTACAACAAACTCAATGTGAAACTTGCCGGCGCACATGCCGGTCTTTCAGTGGGCAAAGACGGCGCTACTCATCAGGCGCTTGAAGATGTCGCCATCATGAGAACGCTTCCGAATATGACGGTGATCGTTCCCTGCGATGCCGTCGAAACCGAAAAAGCGACCCTCGCGGCCGCAGCCATGGAAGGTCCCTGCTTCATCCGCTTCGGACGCGAAGCCGTCCCTGTGATCACCGACGAAAAAACGCCTTTCCGCATCGGCAGGGCGCGTCTCGTGACCGGATACGATCCCGAAGACATGAAGCACGATTCCGACTGCGTAGTATTTGCCAACGGCCCGCTCGTCCATGAGGCGGTCCTGGCGGCTGCTTCACTGGCCGCAGAAGACATTCACATCACCGTCTATGACCTGCATACCGTGAAGCCTCTCGACTGCACGACAGTCATCGCCGCCGCCGAAAAAGCCGGCCGCGTCGTAACGGCCGAAGAACATCAGAAAGCCGGCGGCATGGGCAGCGCCGTCGCCGAATGCCTGGCCGAACACTGTCCTGTCCCTATGCGCATTATAGGCGTCGACGATACCTTCGGAGAATCCGGCACCCCTGACGAACTCTACGACAGATATGGCCTCCGCGCCGTGAACATCGAGGCCGCGGTCAAAAACCTGCTGTAGCATACGGCGAGTGTCGAAGATCCGGGGCGCTGACGCTGGCGATCCGGGACGTAAATATGGTGAATTCGAAATAAGGTACCAAACCCGCTGAAAAAGTTTTTTTGGTACCTTATCCAATGGGCTGCAGCGATTGAACAATTGCTCACACCGCGAAATCGCCGGTATTCGAGTGAGTTAGACCCGGCTAACCGTGACAAACCCATTGCTTAAGGTACCATTTCTTCAAATAATTCCATTTTGGTACCGTATTTCAAAATTCGCTTAAATATCAGTGTTTCTGAGTGAGGCCAAGTATCAGTATTTCCATGTATCTACATATACCATGCCACTGATTATAGACAAATGTTAAAAAAGGAAAAGACTGCGGCATCGGGGAACGACCCTGATGCCGCAGTCTATTTTTATACTTTATATTTCCGATATGATCGGCGGGATGCCTGTCATTTGTTCACCGCCTCATTATCGGCGATGTGCCAGGCTATTCGTTCGCCGCCTCATTATCGGCGATGTGCCAGGCTATTTGTTCGCCGCCTCATTATCGGCGATGTGCCAGGCTATTCGTTCGCCGGTTCTTTGTCCGTGCATTTGTCCAGGCATTGGGCCGGCTATTTGGCAGGTGTCTCAGCCGGTGCGGCGATCGGGTCTGCGCCCGGTGTGCCCTTGGCCAGATATCTGTAGATGACTGCCGCCAGCGCAGCTCCGACGAGCGGCGCCAGGATGAATACCCATACCTGCTGCAGTGCGACTCCGCCTGAAAGCAGTGCAGGGCCGAGGCTCCTGGCAGGATTGACCGATGTGCCGGTGAACGGAACACCGAAGATATGAACGAGTGTGAGCGTGAGGCCGATAACGAGTCCGGCGACATTGCTGAATTCAGGCTTGGCTGTGACTCCGAGCACGGCAATGACAAAGACGAATGTGAGAATTACTTCCACGAGGAATGCCACGCCCGCATTGATGCCCATCGCGCTCTGCGCGCCGTAGCCGTTGGTGCCCAGTGCGTCATTACTGCCGAGGATGAGCACGAGGACTCCCGCGGCGAGGATGCCGCCGATGACCTGCGCGACGATATAGCCCCAGAAATCCTTGCGCGTCATTCTGCCCGAAAGCAGCATGCCGAAAGAAACGGCCGGGTTGATGTGACAGCCGGAAATATTACCGATCGAATATGCCATGGCAACGATCGTCAGACCGAATGCAAAAGCGATGAGCAGCGTCGAGTATGCCAGAGGGAGCCCCTGTCCCGAGTTGCCCAGCAATGTATTGGCAGCCACTGCGCTTCCGCAGCCGAATGCTGTCAGTACGAACGTGCCTATGCATTCCGCGATATACTTTTTCATGTGAATTACCTCCTGATATGATCCTATAATTCCTTTTGTAAATATAATGTTAAGAAATATTTTACCACATATAGGCCGGCAGTTGTACATTTGCTCATTAAATATCTCTGTCTGCGCTGTGCATCCCGTGTTATAATCAAAACATGATTGCAGCATTATCAACAACTTTCTGGGGAAAGATCATAGCGACCGTGCTCACATCGATGCTTCCTGTAGCGGAACTCCGCGGCGGACTGCCGTTCGGTGTCGGACTGGGCCTGCCGGTATGGGCCGCTCTCATTGCGTCCATTATCGGCAACATGATCCCGATACCTTTCCTGCTGCTGTTTCTCGACCGCATCTTCAACTGGATGCGGACTTTCGAAAAACCCGGAGAATGGGCGCGCAAGCTCGAAGAAAAAGGCCATCTCAAAGGAAATAAGATGACCCGTTACGGCGCACTCGGTCTGATGATACTCGTCGCCATCCCGCTTCCGGGAACAGGCGCCTGGACAGGCGCGCTTGTCGCGACCGTCCTGGAAATGAGTTTCAAAAAATCGATATGGCCCATATTCGCCGGCGTCTGCATCGCCGGTCTTATCGTTGCCGTAATAACCTACGGCGCTGTCAGCATTTTCTGATCTAGTCTTCCTCGCCGCCCAGACGTTCCTGCTTGACCTTGTGGTCGATCACGTGACGTTTCGCGAGCTCGGCCGTTACCGCATCCAGCGGGATGCCGGCCTCGACCATCATTACCATTACATGATAAGCAAGATCCGCGACCTCGTAGATCGTCTCTTTTTTGTCGCCCTTCTGGCCCGCGATTATTACTTCGGTGCTTTCCTCGCCGACCTTTTTCAGGATCTTCTCCATGCCCTTGTCGAACAGATATGTCGTATAGCTGCCCTCTTTCGGGTCGGTTTTTCTGCCGCTGATGAGGTCGTAAAGATCATCGTATGAGAACGGATTCTGTCCCTCGCTCTGATACACTCCGTTGAAGAAGCAGCTGTCCGCGCCGGTATGGCAGGCCGGTCCGTCCTTGATGACCTGCACCACGAGCGCGTCGCTGTCGCAGTCTGCAGTAATATTCACGACCGTCTGGAAGTTCCCCGATGTCTCGCCCTTGCGCCAGAGTTCGCGGCGGCTCCTGCTCCAGAAACAGGTGCGTCCCTCCTTCAGCGTGATCCCCAGGCTTTCCTTGTTCATGTAAGCCAGCGTGAGGACCTTCTTCGAAAAGAAATCCTGCACGATCGCAGGCACGAGGCCTTTTTCGTCAAACTTCACGGCGGCGAGCGCCTCTTCATTTACAATTCCTTTTAATATATCTTTTTCGTTTTCCATTATTGTTCCTTCCCTGTCTGTCCGGCCGGCCCGGATCCGCCTAAATGCGGACTTCGATTCCTTCGCTGCGGAGATATTTCTTCAGATCGCCGATGTTCACTTCTTTAAAATGGAAGATGCTGGCCGCAAGTCCCGCGTCCATCCCGTCATGCCGGAACAGTTCCGCGAAATCTTCCATCTTGCCTGCACCGCCCGAGGCTATTATCGGCACCGAGACCTTCGAGGCGACGAGATCAAGAAGTTCGAGATCGAAGCCTTCCTTCACGCCGTCCGTATCGATGCTGTTTATTACCAGTTCGCCTGCGCCGCGCGCGACGCCGTCCACGATCCACTGGATCGCGTCTATCCCGGTATCCGTCCGGCCGCCGTCTGTGTAGAGATGGAAATCACCGTCCACACGCTTGATGTCAGTTGACAGAACAACGCACTGATCGCCGTAGAGCTTCGCCGCCTCGCCGATCAGCTCCGGGTTCCTGATAGCGCCGCTGTTGACGCTGACCTTGTCCGCGCCGCACTTGAGCACCCTGTCGAAATCATCGATCGTATTGATGCCGCCGCCCACAGTAAGCGGGATGAATATCTGCGATGCTACGCTGGTCAGAACATCCGCGAATATTTTTCTTCCTTCTATGCTGGCCGTAATGTCGTAGAAGACCAGTTCGTCCGCGCCGCTCTCGTTATAGAAAGCCGCCATTTCGACCGGGTCCGCGACCGCGCGTACGCCCTTGAAGTTCACGCCTTTTACGACCTGTCCGTCTTTAATGTCCAGACAAGGGACAATCCTTTTTGTGATCATTGCTTCTCTCCGCTGAGTTCTATTGCTTTGGCGAGATCCAGGCTGCCGCTGTAAAGCGCCTTCCCGAGGATCGCCGCGTATGTTATATCTTTCAGTTCAGTGATCTCCGACTCGAAGCTGATGCCTCCCGACGCCGTGATCTTCAGGCCGCAGATCTCTCTGAGCTTTTTGTAGGCGGCAATATTGGTGCCGCCGAGGCCGCCGTCCTTTGCGATATCCGTATATATTACTGCCTCGACCCCGATGCTTTCGAGGTATCTGCAGAATTCGAAGCTGTCCTCGTCAGTGACCGTCTTCCAGCCGTGGATCGCAACTTTGCCGTCCTTCGCGTCGACTCCGACAGCGATCCTGCCGCCGTATTTCTGCACCATCGCCTCGAGAAAGTCTCTGTCCTCGACCGCCGCCGAACCGAGTATCACTCTGCCGACACCGGCGTCGAGATACTGCATTATACATTCTTCATCTCTGATGCCGCCGCCGACTTCGACATACATATCCGTGCTTTCGACGATCGCCTTTATCGTGGTGAAATTCTTCAGCACGCCATCCTTCGCCCCGTCGAGATCGACGAGATGGAGATACCTTGCGCCGGCGTCCCTGAAGCCCCCGGCCACACTGACCGGATCGTCATTATATACCGTTTTCTGATCGTAATCGCCTTTCACGAGCCTGACCGCCTTGCCGTCGATCAGATCGATCGCGGGAAAAATTTTCATTACTGCCCCTCCGTTACTGTTCGCTGAAAGCTCTGAGAATATTGAGTCCTGCGCTGCCGCTCTTTTCCGGGTGGAACTGGGTCCCGCAGACGTTGCCTTTTCTCACTACTGCAGTAATGTCCGTGCCGTAGCTGGTCGTGGCTGCGGTGTATTCCCCCTTGCGCGCGTAATATCCGTGGACGAAATAAACATAATCGCCTTCTTTTATATACTTGAACAGCGGGTCGTCCTTTTCGAACTTCAGGCTGTTCCATCCTATCTGCGGGATCTTGAGGTCCGGGCTTATGTCACCTTCAAGCGGCACAATGTCTCCCGGCACCAGGCCGAGTCCTCTGAACTCCCCGTATTCGAAGCTGCGCTCGAACAGCAGCTGCATGCCGAGACAGATGCCCATCAGCGGTTTGCCTGCAGCGGCCTGCTCCATCAGTGTGTCCACGAGACCTGTCGCATAGAGCTTCTTGCTCGCGTCCTCGAACGCTCCGACGCCCGGGAGGATGATCCTGTCGGCCGCCTCGATGTCTTCTTTTTTATTGGTCACCAGGGTCTCGACCCCGATATATTTCAGTGATGATGCGAGTGAGAACAGATTGCCCACTCCGTAATCTATTATCGCTATCATTTACAGTACTCCTTTAGTCGACGGCACTTCGTCTGCGAACTTCGGATCTATCGACACAGCCTTGGCCAGCGCTCTGGCCAGACCCTTGAACATGGCCTCCAGGATGTGATGGCTGTTCGTCCCGGCAAATTCCAGCACGTGAACAGTCAGACCCAGCTCGCGGGAAAAACCGATGAGGAATTCCTCGGCCAGTTCAGTATCGAAGTCTCCGACTTTTTCCGTCGGGACCTCCAGGTCATAGTTGACCGCCGCTCTGCCGCTCAGGTCGAGCGAAACCAGTACGAGCGCCTCATCCATCGGCAGCAGCTGGTCGCCGTAACGGACGATGCCTTTCTTGTCCCCAAGCGCTTCTCTGAACGCCTGCCCGAGCGATATCCCGATGTCTTCTACGGAATGATGATAGTCGACCTCCGTGTCTCCGTCGCATTCTATTTTCAGGTCGAACCTGCCGTGACGCGCGAACAGTTCCATCATGTGATCGAAGAATCCGCATCCCGTGTCGATGTCATAAACGCCTCTGCCGTCGAGATCCAGTGTAATATTGATATTAGTCTCATTAGTGTTTCTCGTTATTTCGCTTACTCTTTTATTTTCGCCTTTTCCGCTTTTCCTCATTTTCCGGCCTCCTTCAAAATCTCCTCTGTTGCCTCGAGGAGCAGATCCATGTCTTCATCGGTCCCCATAGTGATCCTCACATAATCTCTGATCGGATCCTTGTCGAAATACCTTACTATTATATTCCTTTTCCTCAGTTCATGGAAATAATCGGCGCCCGCTATCCTGCCGCTCCTGGCGAAAACGAAATTGGTCTTTGAATCCGGGATCGTGAATCCCAGCTCCTCCATGGCAGCAATGAACCTTTTTCTCGTCGCCATTATCCTGCCGCGGGTCGCTTCGAAATACTCAGTGTCACGCACTCCCGCCGCCGCCACGGCCAGCGCTATCCTGTCGACATTGTACGGGTTGAAGCTGAACTTCACGCGTTTCATGTCGCTGATAATATCTTCGCATCCCATGCACCAGCCGACGCGCAGGCCCGCCAGACCGAGACTCTTCGAAAGAGTACGTATTACCATAAGATTATCATATTTCTTAATGAGCGGCGCCGCCGTCTCCGCACCGAAATCGACATACGCCTCATCGATCACGACGAGAGTGTCGCTGTTCGCCTGCAGAAGCTCTTCGATCTCGCCGAGACTGAGCGCCAGCCCCGTCGGCGCGTTCGGATTGGCTATTACCACCGTCCCCGGCACGCCCTTGTATTTTTCTATATCAACGGAAAGATCTTCTTCGAGCGGGATCTCATGTCCTTCGCAGCCGAAAACATCGTTGAACACCGGATAGAAACCGTAGCTCGTTTCCGGGAACCAGATCCGCTTCCCGAACGCCATGAACATGAACGCCAGGATCTCGTCCGACCCGTTACCGATCATTATCTCCGCCGGCGCCACGCCGCAGTTCTCCGCGATCGCAGCCACCAGATCCGAACCGTCCGGATCCGGATACAGCCTCAGCGATCCCGCATCCGCATTCGCCAGCGCCTCGGCCGCCTTCGGGCTCGGCCCGTAAGGATTTTCATTCGTATTCAGTTTTACCAGTCTGCCTACGACCTTCGGCTGCTCGCCCGGCGTATACGGCTCAAGATTCCTGAGTTCCTCATTTAAAAATCTGCTCATCTTCATTTCCCTTCTTCCAGCTGATCTCCGAGCTTCGTCACCATTTCACTGATGATCCTGTTCTGAAATTTGAAGCTCGATTTGTTCGCGATAAATCTCGCGCTTATATCCTTGAATGCGTCAATGACCACGAGGTCGTTCGCCTTCAGCGTATTGCCCGTCTCGACGATATCCACTATTACATCCGACAGTCCCGTGATCGGTCCAAGCTCGATGCTGCCGCGCAGATATATGATTTCCATGTCCCGGTTCCGTTCGCTGTAATAATGTTTCGCGACGTTGACGTATTTCGTGGCTACGCGCAGTGTGCTCGATCTGTCGTCAGCGAATCCTCTCGGCGCCGCAACGCACATCCGGCATTTCCCGATCCCCAGATCGAGAAGCTCATACACATCCGGCTCTGTCTCGAGGAGAATATCCTTGCCGACAATGCCGACATCAGCCGCATGATGTTCTACATATACCTGCACATCCCCCGGTTTTACCAGCAGATAGCGCAGACCCTTCTTTTTATTTTCAATTACGAGTTCCCTGTTGATGTCGTTGTACGCCGGGCAGTCGAATCCCGCCTGGTCGAGCATCGAATAGACCGAGTCCCCGAGTCTTCCTTTCGGAAGCGCTATATTAAGCATGTTGCGATCCTTTCTATTTCTTTTCCGTCAGTACGCCGTCCTTCAGCCTGTAAATCTTCCTGCACTTGAGACCCTTCGGCCTGCTCCTTTCAGCCCTCGCGCTCATCCCCTGCTTCCGCAGCGAAGTAATAGCCTTGGCCACATTCGCGATCTGCTCCTTCGCCCCGTAAAGCATCAGAGCGTCAACGTCGTATTTCTCTTCTTCCGTCCTGAGCAGGCTCACCTCGTTGAGATAAAGTCCGAATCCGATGGCGCCGGTCGCTCTGCCGAACTTCGTCATCGCCTTGTCGTACTGCCCGCCCGCGAGCACATGCTTAGCCAGCTCTTCGAAATATCCCTTGAAAATAATACCGTTGTAATAATTCGTGTCATTGACCAGCGAAAGGTCTATCTGCACGTTGTCGGCAGCGTCCATAGCCTTGAGCACATCCGTAATGCGCTCAAGCTGATCGAGCCCCTCCTGCATCTCTTCATTTATTACCAGCCTCCGCGCGCGCTTCAGCGTCTGCTTCACCGGTCCGAACAGCGACGGGATCTCCTTTAAATCGTCGATCCTCTCCTCGGGAACGCCGATCTTCCTCGCGACCTTCACGATCCCCGGCGCATTCTTGCTCCTGATGAGATTCAGCATATGCACATAATCATCATATCTGAGCCCCAGATCCTTCAGCAGCTCCGTCACGAAGCTCATATGCGAGATCTCGAGAATATAGTTTTTGTCGATGCTCTTCAGCGTCTTGACCGCCAGCGCGACGACCTCCGTAATGCAGTAATCATCCACATTCCCGAGGCATTCCAGCCCCATCTGCTCGATCTCCACAAAGTTGTTCCCTTCGCGGTCCTCTCTGTAAACGTTCTCGATATAATAAAGCTTTTCGCTCGACTGCAGATCCGCATGCGAATCCTTGATGATGCTCAGCGTCACATCCGGCTTGAGCGCCATAAGTCTTCCGTCCAGATCCGTGAAAGTCAGGACCTTGTCCCCGGACAGAAAATCCATGTTCGACGCATACAGCCCGTACTCCTCGAACTTGCCCATCTTGTATTTCCTGTACCCGAACTGTTCATACAGCGCCCGCAGTTCCAGCGTCGCCTTTTCGGCCGGTTTCAGTTTTGCTTTTCTGTTTACCATTTCCACTCTTTTCTCTTTTCTCTGATTTATCGTCTGAACCGGCCGCCTGAACGGCTTGTTCTCTGACCCGGCCGCGCACTGCGGCCTTCCTTTGATTTTACATCATTTCGGATGAATAATCCATGTGTTGCTTTAACGCGTTAACGCGTTAAATAGATGAAGCACATGGTGACATTATACTGGCCTGACCACCGAATGTCAACCCCTGTTGCTCAGGCAATAGAGATTTTTGTGTCAGGCCACCATGATTGTTACTTATCTTTGGGAAGCAGTGATGGATCATCTGCCGCCTAGACCGCAAAAAATTCATGAACCGGTTTTTGTGGTGTCATTTTCTGTTTTTGGTAGATTTGCACCACGATTCACTGGGCTGCAGCGATCGAGCGTTTGCTCAGAAGCAAAATCTGGCCTTCTTCCTGGGCCGAGGGCCCGCAACCGTTGAAAAACGTGGTGCTAATTTCTACTTATTGAAAATTGACACCAAACATAATGTGTCTGATTGATTTGTATATAAAAAGAATGATCGCCGCACAAGTATGTACTCATGAGGGCGATCACCTTTCGTCATGATCTAGTGGATTCAATTTGAATGCTTACATAATTCTTTTCAGAAAATCTATATCTATAACTTTTTCAAGAAGCTGTCAAACTTCATTCTGTCTTCATTTACTATTAATTCTTTTGGAAACTGCATATCATGTAACAGCCTTTCCGCATAAGATACTTCTCCAACAGCGGTATCAGAATGCGCATCACTGCTCACTACAATATGCGCATGTTGCCGTTCGCATTCGTTTAACATTTCTATGCAGTGTTTCTTTCCATCTTTACGAAAACTCTTCGGCAAAAGTGACCCATTATTTACTTCAAGCAACACATTGCTTGCCTTTGCCGCTTTTACTACTTCTTCATAATCGAGAGGAAATTTCCCGTCATCAGGATGTCCCATAATCACTGTATATGGCTTTTCAATTGCCTTAATAGCCGCCTTTGTATTATCTTTTCTGCTTCCTGCAGTGTAACATTGCCAATGCATAGAAGTAATCACAATATCAAGATTTTCAAGTATATAATCCGGAAGATCTAAATTACCATCATAGTCAATTATATTGGCTTCCACACCCATCAACAAATGTGTTCCATATGCATTCCTGTCAATTGCCCTAAAATTCATAAAGTATTCATCAGTTGTCAAAGTAATCATTTTGGGGCTATGCTCTGTTATACCAAGAACTTCCATGCCTTTTTTACATGCAGCTTCAGCCATTTCTTTTATTGTATTATAGGCATGACCGCTGACCAGAGAGTGTGTATGTGGATCTATTTTATACATATTTACTTCATCTCTTATTTAATAAATGTTCCATATATAAAACTCATCAGGAAAAATGCGGCAATTCCCAGCCCTGCCATAATAATGATAATGTAAAAAAGATATTTTACTATTTCCTGTACGTTTTTTATACTATCTTTACCCATAATCACTTTCCCTTCTTTCTGTTTATTATTCGTACGCTCCCGAAAAACATCTTCGGGAGCGTACGAACACTAAAATGCAAACTATTATTTAAGTAAATCGAAGTTGGCTTTTGGATCTCCCCATTTTTCAAGTGATACTCTGAGTTCTTCATGATCCTGAGCATATTCTTCCAATGTCTTGCCTGCCATTACGGCATCGATTGCCTGCCTCATTGCTCTTGCTCCTGCTTCAGGGCCCATTGGATGTCCATGCACAGCGCCGCCAGCGGCCATGCATACATCATTTCCGAGATCCTTCATTACTGCAGGAGTCGTTGGCTGTGTTGTTCCTCCGGAAATACATGGAAGCATTTTCTTAAGTCCAAATAACGGAGCCGTTGCTTCTACGCACTGCATCATATACTTGCTGTGTACAACCGGGAATTTCCCGTAAGGCGATGTAATAATAGCTAAGTCAGCACCAATCATTCTTGCCAGTTTACCCATAAGCAACGGTGAAGAAATACCATTATATGGTGAACCAAACAGCCCGCCCGAATAATCAACGTGTGCGAGGATAGGTACATTAATGTCAGGATCTTCAAAGATTGCCTGAGCTGCAGGGAAACCGATAGTATATGTATTTACCATCAATGCATTTGCTCCCTTTTCAAGTGCTCTCATAGCGTTGTCTTTCATCTTTCCGACTTTATCAGTAATATTTACTGTATATAATGTTCCTTCTCCGGTCTCTTCCTCTGCCTGCTTAAGTTTCGCCATTATTTTTTCTGTACGTTCTTCAATTGGGCACCAGTCAGGATCTGCCATCAGAAGTTCATCATCTTTTATGATATCAACGCCGCCCTTGGCAACCTGATAGCACATAGCTGCTCCATCATCCGGTTTCCAGCCTGTGCACGGCTTTACCATGTTGTTTACAAATGGTCTTTCCGGAATGTTAAGGATTTCTCTTAATCCTTCAATACCGAATTTCGGTCCTTTGAATCCTTTAACATATTCTTTAGGGAAGTTTAAGTCGATAAGCTTAAGCTTTCCTGAGTTTGCTATATTACCAATAACGGCAGTATACAGCATTGGAATCTGTGGCCCGAAATTTTTGGTAGGATAACCAATCTGTACGATATAGTCTCTTTCATCTACATCCGGCGGTACTTCGAATTCATAATCAGGGACTTCAAATATATTGAGTACTCTTGCTCCGAATTCCATTTTGATATCATTTGTCTCTCCTGGTACTGAAACCCATGTTCCGGTACTCTGCTCATCAGCAATTGCTGTTGCCAGAGTAACGATATCATGTGTCCTTGATTTGATGTAATAAGTTGCTATTACATAATCGTTATCCAGGCTAACCTCAGGAAAGTCAAAATCATACAAATTAAACATGTGCTAAATCCTCCTTGTTTTAATAAAGTGTTACATTGTTTGTTATTTTGTTTATGAAAATTAATCTTCAAAGCTATTTAATGTGTTTATCAGGGCATCTACTGCTTCTTCTTCGTCATCACCATCAGCTTTAATTACAATGAGTGTTCCTTTTGCAGCTCCCAGTGTCAGTACTGACAACATGCTTTTGCCATCTACTTCCTCACCTTTCGCTGAAATGCTGATGTTACTTGAATACTCTTTTGCTTTTTTGACAAATAGTGAAGCAGGACGTGCATGCAAACCGACTTTATTTTTTATTGTAAATTCCTTGCTAACCAATTACAGCCTCCTTTTAAGCAATCAGAGCACTTCCGGGTTAAGCACAAAATCAGGTTTTTCATTGTTTTGCAATGCTTTTATTCCATCATTGATCATTCTGGAATGATTAACGATGACATCATTTGTTGTACCCGCCATGTGCGGAGTTGCAAATACGTTGTCAAATGCCAATAATGGCTCATTTTCTGTAGTAGCGGGTTCACTATAAAACACATCCATGGCTACACCGCCAAGTTTTTTGCTCTTTACAGCGTCCAGCAATGCATCATGATCTACCAGAACAGCTCTGGCACTATTTATAAGAAACGCGCCGTTTTTCATCATAGCCAATTCTTCTTTTCCGATAAATCCTTTGCTTTCATCGCTGACATTCATGTGCAGTGTTACAACATCAGAAGTCTTCAGCAATGTTTCAAGATCTACCATTTTTACATTTCTTTCTTCATATACTTTTTCATCCGTTATGAATGGGTCATATGACACGACTTCTGCTTCAAAAGCATTAAAAAGTTTTGCTACTCTCTTACCAATATTGCCGAATCCGAGTATTCCTACGCGTTTGCCCTGCAGCTCAGCTGTTCTGAATGTAATGTAAAAATCCAGCCAGCTTTTCCAGTTATTTGCGTTCAGCCATTTAGTAGAAGCTTTTGCTTTTTTCATTGCTGCCAATGTCAGCATTATTGTATATTCTGCTACAGCGTTAAGATTTCTGCCAGGTGCAAATAAAACCGGGATTTTTCTTTCTGTTAAAGCAGGTACATCCAAAGTATTATCATCACCGCGAAGGCCTCTGCAGCATCCTACAATTTTTACATTCTTTGCTTTGTCAACAACCTTTTTATGCAGATCGCATACTTCTACTATTATCAGTTCCTTGTCTTCTACCATATCCAGAAGTTCATCTTCCGAAAACGCTCTTCCCTGTTCCATCCAATTATGATATTCGACATCATAATGTTCTCTTAAGAAAGCAAGTCCTTCTTCACTATATGCTGCTGTGACAAGCGCTTTAGGTTTACTCATATTAAATTCCTCCAATTTGTTGTCTCGTTTTTGTGTATTATTCAGCCGCTGTTTCTGTTACATTGACCTTTAATATTTTTTCATTCATAAATTCTTCAGAACATCCTGCTGCAATCTGCCATTTAACTTTGTTCTTTCTAAACAGGAAGTAAACTACCAGATATACCGCTACGGCTACACATATCCATAACCATCCCGATGAAAATGCTTTATATCCAAGCCATCCCCAAGGAACTACGCCAAGTGACCACGAAGAAATAAGCGATGCACCTGTTGCTTTATATCCGCCTGCTGCGGCTGCCTGTGAAAATATAGTTAAAATGGTTGAATTCATAGCCTGACCTATCGTATACCAGATGGCCCCCGTTACAACTGTTCCAAATATGTTTCCTCTCATGACCGCTGTAATACTTTCTACCATGAACGGCATCGCTGCCAGATCTGCCAGAGGTAACATTTTATTTCCTGGTTCAATAATTGATATTCCCAGCATTATAGGAATGAGAATTAATCCTGCTGCTAAGTTTGCACTTTCGCCGAAATATACGGCTGGATCAATAGAGATAAAGAAATTCTGTCGTTTAATTTCTCCCCTTCTTACTCTCATTTGCATTGTTGTGCTGATAGGAGTTAATCCTCTTACGAAGAATCCGGCTACTGCAGGATATAATGCCATAATTGCACCTGTTGTAAGACCTACTGTGATTATCGTTGCCCAAGTTGCCAATGTACCGAGTTCTTTCCAGTTAGCAATGAGTGCAATGGCTATTCCTATTATCAGTCCCATTGCCATAGGCTCGCCCCAGAATCCAAGTTTTTCTTTCAACTTGTCCGGATCCAGCTGAATCTTATCTGCATGAATCTTTTTCCCAATCCATTTCATGAGTATTGCAAACGGAGCGGCATTAATTGCGCAAAAGCATGTAGATGTAACCCCTTCGTATCCATAGTGTTCCTGGAATGCAGGTCCAACAAGATCGGCCAGCAGCAGGACTACCAGATTTAGGAATACTGCGCAAGCTATTGCCAATCCAAAATTACCTGTCAAATACTGTACTATTGCAGCCCAGAACACAAACTGATAATAATTCCAAATATCTGTCGGCTGGAACGTGTCTGTCCATTTTACAAGGAACAGCACCAAGTTAACTCCAAGCCCCAAAACAAGGTAGAACATACCTATTGTATTCGAATATACTATTACTGCACCCGCAGCCCAGCCTACATCTATTCCAGGCATGTTGATTGCTGTGTTTTGTACCATTGCCGATACCTGACCACCCAATGATGTCATCAATGCTCCCAGAATAAGGTTAAATGCCACGAGTCCAACACCCATCTGCACTGCACCTTTAAATGCTGTTTTTGGTTTTACTTTTAATATTAAGCTCAGAATAAATACAATGATCGGAACCAAAACTGAGGAACCAAATGTATCCATTATTAATTTTAAGGTTTCCATAATACTTCCTTTCTTAATAACTTTTAACCGTTTTGTCCTTTCTGTTCTTCTATTTCTTTTACTTTGGCCAAGAATTCTTCCGTAAATTCTTCTTCACCCACACCTGTAAACAGTGAAATCCCTATCATTACAGGAATCCCCTCATCATTTGTCGCGCTTGTTTTCCCAGTTACTACAATAAGATCTTCTCCAGTGATTGACGGAATCTCCGTAATCTTATGCGGTGTTATGGTATGTCTGATTTTGTTTTTTCTCATTATCTCCTCAAGCCTGTCAGTTACAACTGATGTTGTAAAAATGCCTCCGCCGCATGCTACTACTACTTTTATCATTTCTTCCTCCTTTGGCCACTAACTGGCTTCCACGAAATCCCCAAGAAATTCTTTCATTGTTTCAAAACCTTCCTCGTTCGTTTGCGCATTGATTATTCGATTCAAACGATTTTCATCACGGAAAAGTGCAGTTAGTTTTTTCAGAACCTCCATTTGATCTTCAGGATGAACAATACCAAACAGAAAAATAATCTCTACAGGCAGTTCTCCTTCTGTTCCGTCCATATACTTGAAATTCACTGGTTTTTCAACTGTTGTAATTGACATGAACGAAGTGTTGCAATTGGTTCCCACATGAGGCATAGCTATCGGTACTGCCGTATCCAGTCCTGTAGGGAATTCTTGTTCGCGTTTAATAATATCTGTTTTAAAATTCTCATTAACATATCCGAGGCGTTCGGCAATGGAACATGTATTATTGATAACTTCTTCTTTTGTGGTAAAATTCTTTTTAATAAATAGCAGTTCTTTATTCATCTTCATTTTTTCCATTATTGTCACCTCCTTTTATTAACTGCCTTACTTCGTCACATGAATTGCAATCCAAACATCGACGTGCAAGTTCTTTTGCCTCGGAATATGTAATTTTTGACATATTACTTTTAAATCTTAATACCGACCCTGCTGACATTGAGAATTCATCTAGTCCCATTCCTACCAGCAACTCTGTCGCATCTGCTGCACCGGCCATTTCTCCGCACATTCCTGTAAATATTCCATTATCGTGCGCAGCATCTATTGTTCTTTGGATAAGTCTTAAAACTGACGGCTGAAAACAATCATATAAATATGCAACGCTTTGATTTGCCCGATCCGCTGCCATCGTATACTGCACAAGGTCATTGGTCCCAATACTGAAGAAATCGACTTCTGGAGCCAATTTGTCAGCAATTAATGCTGCTGATGGAACTTCTACCATGATTCCGACTTCAATGCTGTCATCAAACTCTATCTGTTCCTTGAAAAGTTCATTTTTACACTCTTCAACATACTGTTTCGCTTTTTGCAATTCCTGCATACAACTCACCATCGGGAACATTATTCGAATCTTTCCATATGCCGACGCTCGTAGCAATGCTCTAAGCTGTGTTTTAAACATTTCCGGTCTGCTTAGACAAAGTCTTATTGCTCTGTGTCCCAGGAATGGATTATCCTCATCAGATATTTCCATATACGGAAGTGCCTTATCTCCGCCTATATCCATAGTTCTTATAATTACTGCCCATGGTGCCATCGCTTCTGCGACTTTTTTATAACACTCGAATTGTTGATTCTCTGTCGGCCAGGTATTGTTATCCATATATAAAAACTCTGTTCTATATAGGCCCACTCCTTCCGCACCAACTTCTTTTGCCATATCGCATTCATTAAGAAAAGCAATATTAGCGCAAACTTCAACTTCTCGTTCACCATCTTTTGTAATAGCTTTTTTCCCAATAAATGCTTTCTGTTTTTCTGCTTCAGCTTCCTCGATTTTTTTAGCCTTTAGGTGCTCTTCTTTGGTGGCTTCATCAGGATCGATATAAACATAACCGTTCTTCCCGTTTACTATTACAATGTCATGATTTGAAATCTTATCTATTTCTTCACTGAGTCCGGCAACTGCCGGGATCCCCATACAATTTGCCATTATTGCAATATGAGAAGTCTGTCCTCCAGTACCGCTGACAATCGCTTTAATATACTTGCGATTAAGTGCAGAAAGTGTTGACGGTGTTAGATCATCAGCCACAATAATCACTTCTTCTGAAAGATCAATATCTTCCTCAACACCGCATAATATTCTATAAACTCTTTTGTCTATATCACGGATGTCATTAGCTCTCTCTCTCATATATTCATCATCAAGATTTTCGAGAAGTGCAGCAAATTCATTAGTAGATATCAATAGCGCATCTTCACAGCAATTTAGATTATTTTTGATCAATTCATTTACTCTGTTGTGCAATGCTGAATCGTTTAAAATCTCAATATGTGCCTCTAATATTTCTTTGCTTTCGTTCGAAGTATTTTTATTTTCAATTATTCTATTCAACTGTTCTTCTGCGGTAGTGAATGCATTCTCTATTTTTTGAATTTCAGTTTCACATTCTGCCTTCTGGATTTTTCTGCTTGAAAGTTCATGTTTTATATCATTTAATTTTTGAACTTTTCCCATTTCTCTTCCGGTAGAAATACCTAAACCTTTTACTAATAGCATGACTGCTCCTTTTGCTTTGATTTAGCTATACGTTATGATCATGAAAATAATTTAGGAGATCAACATTCAAGTCCAGCAAATACTGTTTATCACCGGTGTATTCTCTGATGATTTTCATCACCTCACGAATCGAAAAACAGTACGATCCTTTTTCAAAACAATCCAGCTGTTCGATGATTTTCTGCTTATCATGTTCTTCAATAAGTGGATTAACTCTTATTGCTTTGCCTTTTTCCAAATAGTCTTTTAACAACTCACTCTTGACCGTAGTCAGTATTAACAAATATTCATTGAAATCCTGTTCTAAAATGTTCTTTGCCGATGACAGTTTATATTCGTAATAGTCCCCCAGCATCTCTTCTAACTGATTCCTGACCATTATCGCTGTTGCCACGCCTTCTCCACATATGATCAATATCTTTTGTTCAGATTTTTGTTCTTTATGTTTGATCTCTGGTTTGATTTCCGAAGCTATATAGACTGCAAGAAACGCTAATTCATCATCTGTAATTTTATTTGCGAGCTCCGAATCGGTTACTGCCAGCCCTTCAGCTGCAAGATTAAATGCATCACTGTACATGTTTTTTATTGTATCTGCCATCGGATTTTCCAGCTGATTATCATAGCGTATCCGATATATCATTGATTCCATGTGCAGCACTAAACGGTCAAACAATTTTTCCTTTTTATTAATTTTTACTCCTGAAATTGTTTCAACATTTTCTATAAATATTTTTGATACTGCAGCGCTTTCCGAATCATTTGCAACTATCCTGTATAAATCGAAATTTTGAAGTCCTAATATGTTTATAGTTATGTAATCAAGTTCTCCATCCGGCAAATGTACGCCGGAGAACTGCCCTAACCGGTCAAATAATTGTTTAACTCCTACAAATGCATTCTCATTTTCAATTTTTTCCTTGTTCTCTTCAGATGTTATAAAAGCATACCCCTTCATGTTGCGCAGATATGAAATTGCAATTATCAGGGCAACCTTTTTTGCGTCTATATCTATCAGATTTGTTTTTACATTTTCTTCATATATCAACATGCTCTCTTTAAAAATACTGCAGTAATGCATTTCTTTACCGAGCAGGCTTCCGATCTCACCGTCAAGAAAGTTCAGTACTATTTGTTTAGTTTTTGAAACCAGCAGCTTCTCATATTGCTTTCGCAAATATCTCCTGATTTCAAACTCACTGCCTATTAAAAAATATCCCCTTTTTTGTTGTGAGGTGAGTTGAATCCCATTTCTGCTCAAATCCTCTTTTATAATTCTGAAATCTGCAAGAACCGTGTTTTTCGTTATGTCGAACAGCCTGCAAAAATCTCCAATTCTGACTTTGCCAAGCCCTAAGCCTATATAAAATACCATTAGTATTTTTCTTTCATCAGCTGACATATAATATTGAGTGTTGCTGCTTTCTATCACCTCACGAACATTATCCCTGTTTTCACAAATAATCGAGCAGACACCATTTTCAAGTTCCAAACTTCCAAGTTGCTCTTCATCCATCCATGATTTAATTCTTTCTACTTCATAATAGAAAGTTCGTTTTGAAAACCCGAGTTTCGAATAAATCTCATGAGCCTGCTTTGTTTCGTCCGAATCCAATATCTCCTGAATAATGTTTATCATTCTTCCGTTAAGTTCCATGCTTCACATTCCTTTCATGTGTCCACAAGGAAATTGAATTCCTTGTTCATAATCTAACACTATTGATTTTGAAAAAATATGGCGTTTATTGAACGGCTACAAATGTACTTTGTGCAAAAACTGCACCGTTAAGTTTATCTGTATATTCGCAATGTTTGTACTCATAAGCAATTATAACGTTCACCGCATTCATTACCCATAACAAAAAACGGAACTTCCATTCTAGTTCCGCCAGCACTAATAAGTAGATATTTTTAAATTATCATACAGACATATACTATTCAATTGTTGATGTAATGGCATTTGCTCCTTAGTATCTTTATAGAGTCAAGTCCATAATGTGGTGTAAATTGCATTCGGTCATCATTTCTTAAGCTGCTCTCAGCAAAGGGATCAGTTTTTCCCGTTCATCATAGTATTCTGTCATACTGAATACTCTTGATTTTGTTGACCAGTCATCATTGTGATCCATTAGTACGGCACCCATGAGACGCAGTGCTGATTCTTCATTTGGAAATATCCTGATAACTCTCTCTCGTTTTCTTA
>JALCRY010000016.1 GCA_022652985.1 Eubacteriaceae bacterium
ATATCCTTGATTTTATCAAATGTGTCCATAATTTACCTCCATAAATTCATGATGACTTAACATCAATTATAAAAAGTATCTGTTAATATTGCAACCATTTCTGATAATTTTTTGACAGCTTATCCTTGATCACAATCAGCTCATCATTAAGCTCGTTCAACCTATGATAATCGTTCATGACCTCTTCGTCAAGCATTTCTTCTTCTATGTCGTGCTCCCGGATCTCCAGTTCTTCGATCTCCGCTTCCAGAGCTTCCTGCTCCCGCTTCTCGCGGCGCTCCTTCGCCTCCTGCTCTTTCCGCAGCATCCTGAGTTCCGCGTTCGAAAGTTCTTTTTCCTGTCCTGCCGCCGCGTCCTGCCCGTCTCCGTCTGCGCTGCCGCCCGCGCCCGCGAGCTCCCCGAGGTACTTTTTGCCCGATTCTATCTGCGCTTTTTTCTCGCAGTAATAATCGTATTTCCCCAGGTATTCGGTGAATCCGTCCGCCGAAAGTTCCATGATCCTGGTCGGGACTTTCCCGAGGAAGTAACGGTCATGCGACACGACTATCGCCGTGCCCGGGAACTCGATCAGCGCGTCCTCGAAGATCTCCTTCGAGTCGATGTCCAGATGGTTCGTCGGCTCGTCGAGGAGCAGTACATTGGCGCCGCTGAGCATGAGCTTCAGCAGCGAGAGCCGCGCTTTTTCGCCGCCGGACAGGCTCCTTATCGGCAGGAACACCATGTCGCCCCGGAACAGAAAGCGTCCAAGTATCGACCTGATCTCCGTGTCCGTGTACAGCCTGTACGCGTCGTGCAGCTCGTCGATCACCGTCTTGTTTTCGTCCAGTATCTGCTGCGTCTGGTCGTAATATCCGAACTCCACGTTGTGGCCTTTTTTGATATAGCCCTCGTTCGGCGTGAGCTCGCCGAGGATGATCCTCATGAAGGTGGTCTTGCCTATGCCGTTCGCGCCGACTATGCAGATCTTCTCCCCGCGCCTTATGTCAATATCCACGCCGCGGAAAAGTTCTCTTTTATTGGAGCCGTAGCCGAAACTCTTCGCCAGATCCTCTATGTGCAGGACATCCTTGCCGCTCTCGAAGTTCTCTTTGAAGTGGATCTTCATGCGGCCGTGTTCGCCCTCGGGACGGTCGATGCGCTCCATGCTCTGCAGTTTCATCTCACGGGAATGCGCCCGCTTCGCGAGCTTTTCCGTGCCGCGCTGCTTGAACCTGCGGATCATTTCCTCCTGCTTGTCTATCTCGGACTGCTGCTTTCTGAAGGCGCGCAGTTCCTCTTCCCGCCGCGCCGCTCTCTTCTGCGCGTAGTCTGAATAATTGCCTTCATATATATGAAGTTTTTTGTGATCTATTTCGAATATCCTGTTCACCGTCTGGTCCAGGAAGTATCTGTCGTGGGATACGATGAGGATCGTGCCGCTGTAGGATTTCAGATACTGCTCCAGCCATTTGAGCGTGCCGATGTCCAGATGGTTCGTCGGTTCGTCCAGGTACAGCATATTCGGTTTTTTCAGGAGCAGGCAGGCCAGGCTCAGCCTGGTGCGCTCGCCGCCGGAAAGCATGCTGACCGGCTTGTCAAAGTAATCGTCGGTGAAGGCCATGCTGTTCAGCACACCCTTCATTTCACTCTTGTATGTGTAGCCGCCGCGCGCCTCGAATTCGACCTGCATCTCGTCGTAGCGGTGTATCAGAGACTCCGAATCCTCTCCGGTCTCCGCCGCCCTGGCGATGTTTTCCGAGACCGCAAGCAGCTTCTTTTCCATTTCCTCGAGCGGCCGGAATATCTCCTCCACTTCCTGCATCACGGTATTTTCCGAATTGAAGTCGTCCTGCTGGCGCAGATAGCCGACCGTGATATCCTGGGACACGAAAACATCGCCGGATGAAGCCTCCGACTCCCCGGTGAGTATCTTGAGGAGCGTCGTCTTGCCCGCGCCGTTTTCGCCGATGATCCCGACTCTGTCGCCTTCATTCACATGGAACGAAATGCCGTCGAGTATCGTATCGACCCCGTATGTTTTTGTTATGTCTTTTGCGCTTAGTACTATCATTATATATTATGCTTCCATCGGCAGACCCGGTATTGCGTCGAGCGTAAGATCGTCAATGCCGCCCTCGAGATACTTGTAATACCCCGCGCAGCCGATCATGGCCGCATTGTCGGTGCAGTAAACCGGCGACGGGAAGTACAGTTCTATCCCGCAGTCTGCGCACTCGCGCGTCAGCATCTCGCGCAGTCTGCTGTTCGACGCCACGCCTCCCGCGACCGCCAGCTTCTTCGGCCTTCTCGCCGCATCCACCGCCTTGGCGACTATTACATCGAGCACGGCCTGCTGGAATGATGCCGCCACGTCCGGGACGCTGATCTCATGTCCTTTCTGTTTCTCCCCGTTCACGTAGTTCAGGACTCCGGTCTTGATGCCGGAAAAACTGAAATCCATGCTCCCGTCTTCCAGGAACACGCGCTTGAACGCGACCGCTTCCGGGTTTCCCTCTTTTGCTGTTTTATCTATTTTCGGACCGCCCGGATAGCCCAGCCCGAGCACGCGCGCGACCTTGTCGAACGCTTCGCCCGCAGCGTCGTCTCTCGTACCTCCGAGAGAAATGCAGTGATTGTATTTGTCCACCTGCACGATGTTCGTGTGTCCGCCCGAAACAACGAGCGACATGAACGGCGGTTCCAGTTCCGGATGTTCGATGAAGTTCGCGCAGATATGACCCTGCATATGGTTCACGCCGACCAGCGGTTTGCCCGCCGCCAGCGCATAGGCTTTCGCCGTCGCGACCCCGATCAGCAACGCGCCGACGAGCCCCGGTCCGTATGTTACCGCGATAAAATCAACGTCGTCCATGGTGATTTTTCTGCCCGCCCTGTCCGCAGCCTCCGCAAAGCACTGATCCGTTACTGTATTGATGTTCTGGAGGTGATGACGCGATGCGATCTCCGGCACCACGCCGCCGAACTGCGTATGTATGGCGATCTGCGATGAGATAATATTCGCCAGCACTTCTCTTCCGTTAAGCGACAGCGCGACCGAAGTTTCGTCGCAGCTCGATTCTATTGCCAGTCCCAGTGTCTTTCCGTCTATCATTCTTTTCCTCTTTGTATCATTATTTCCTGCAGCTTCACCCTGTCAAGCACGGGCATGCCGCTGTCGTCGATGACGCGCCACATGATTATCGCGTCCTCGTGGTTGTCTTCGTAATATCCCGGTCTCCTGCCGACGTCAACGAAGGCGAACTTCTGGTAAAGTTCTATTGCTTTGTCGTTGCTCGGTCTCACTTCGAGGGTGAACGAGCGCATCCCTTCGTTCTCGCAGTAGTCGATCAGGCAGTCAAGGATGCAGGTGGCAATGTGCTTTCCCCGGTATTTCGGGTGCACCGCCACATTGGTGATATGTCCTTCGTCTCCGACCCACCAGAGTCCCGCGTATCCCGCGACTTCGCCGTCGATCTCGCCGACCAGGTAAAATGCGACTGTGTTTTCCTCCAGCTCGACGCGGAACGATTCCTCGCTCCAGGGCGCGCTGAAGCAGGCCTTGTCTATTTCCGCAATGCTGTGGACATCTCCCGGCTCGGCCGCTCTTACAGTGAGATCGCTCATTTTTCAGCCTCCGCCTGCGCGGCCGCTGCCGCCTTCTTCGCGTCAAGCTTTCTCTCCGCCTCGGCCTTTCTCATGTAGTTCGGCACGAGTTCGTTATATTCTTTGAACTCTCCCCGGCGGAAGAGCCGCAGTCCTAGCTGCGCGACTCCCTCCGCGTGCTGCGTCCTTTCGTCCATTTCTATAGTCTTGCCGCCGGCGTCCGCCCATTCGCGGATGATGTCTCCGTATGTCCTGACGCCGTCTCCGACGAACGATATCCTGTCATATTCCCCGAGCAGGCCGAGGAATTCATCGATCATGTACGGACCGCCCCTGACGGTCTCTTCCTCGCCGAGGCATCCGTCGGCGTAGACCTGGTGTCTTCTCGCGTCGAACACCGGGCAGACCAGGGTCTCCTTATCGCCGATAAGCGATGACTCGTAGGTCCCGAACGCCTCCAGCGTCGGCACTGAAATGAGTTTCGTGCCCAGCACCTGCGATATCCCGCGCGCCGTCGAGACGCCGATCCTCACTCCCGTAAACGATCCCGGCCCTTCCGAAACGGCTATCGCGTCCAGATCCTTCAGCTCAATGCCCGTATCCTTCAGCACGTCGCCGATCATGACAGTGAGCGACTGGAGATGGCTCAGCGTCTTTTCCGACGTGATCTCCGCCGCCTCCGCGTTCTCGTTTATTACTGCGACCGAGCAGTACGGCCCTGTCGTTTCAATAGCTAAAATGTGCATTTATATATCCTTTCGGTCTCCTGCGCGCCGCGGTCGATGTAGATGATCTTCGCGTCTTCCGGCAGAAGTTCCCTGATCTGATCGGCCCATTCGACGACGCATACGCCGTCTCCGAAGAAGTAATCCTCGTAGCCGATCTCGAACATCTCGTCCGGGTCCTCGATCCTGTAGACATCGAAATGAAAGAGCGGCAGCCGCCCGCTCCGGTATTCTCTGACGATAGTAAAAGTAGGACTGGTAATAACTTCGTCGATTCCCAGTCCTTTGGCTATGTATTTTGTCAGGGTCGTCTTCCCTGTACCGAGGTCGCCTATGAGCGCGAGCACGTCGCCTGCGCGGAGTGTTTCCGCCAGCTCGAGGCCGAACTTCTCGGTTTCTTTTTCATTGCTTATTCTGATTTCTCTCATGGGATGTATTTTACCATAAGAGGCCGCAAATTTAAAGCGCGCAGAAATGTTCTTCGATAAGTTCGCACGCCGATCTGACCGCTTCGAGCACGCCGCCGACTTCCTTCGCGTCGCCGATCGCGTAAACCGGGACATCCGCGCCTGCAAGTCCGCGCACGAGACTGTCGTCCGGCACCGGGCCGACTGCAGTAATGACCGTATCGCACGGGACTGTTACTGCCTCGAAGTTTTCCGCGTCTTCGGAGTCTTTCACGTGCAGCAATGCCTCCCCGCCGCCGATTTTTTCCACTGTGGTGAAGGGGTATTTCCGCACGCCGAAACGCTTCAGATCTTTCAGCACCGGCCAGCCCGTGCCCGGCCGAAAGCCGGCGCCGACTCTGAAGATGTCGACGATGGTAATCGTCCTGCGGCATACGTCCATCTGCGCACGCACCTGCTCCGGCGTCCTGTAGCCGTGCGCCATCATGTGATACACCTGCTCCTCCGAAAGCGCGGCCTCGCAGGCGAGGAAGTGCGCTGTTTCGCATCCCGCCGAGCCGCCGCCGACCACGAGCACGTTTCTGCCCGCAACAGCGCTGCCTGCCAGTATCTCATTTGAACTGTAAACAGGCGTGCCGTCTGTGACCGGCAGCTTCGGCAGCCTTGCTTCCGCCGTCCCCGCGGCAATGACCACCGCTTCCGTGCCCTGGTTTATTTCCGCCTCTATGTCTTCTTTCGCCGCTTCTTTGCCGGTAATGACTTCAGCTCCGGCGGCTGCGAGCGCCGCGCCGTAATATTTTATGAGGCTGCGGTATTCCTGTTTGTGCGGCGGGACCGCCACGAGATCGAGTTCGCCTCCGAGGTGATCCTGTTTTTCCCATATGGTAACGCTGTGGCCAAGTTCCGCCGCGCGGATCGCAAAGTCGCATCCCGCAGGCCCCGCGCCGATCACCAGTATTTTCTGTTTTCCGGCCGGCGCCTTCAGGTCTTTTATAAGATATTCGCGGCCGGCCTGTCCGTTGACGAGGCATTCCGCCGGGCTGTTGAAGAAGACGTTCGCCAGGCATCCCTGGTTGCACGCCATGCATCTCCTTATTTCCGCCGCCCGGCCTGTCTGCGCTTTTCGGCACCAGTCCGGGTCCGCAATGAGCGGCCGGCCTATGCTCACCATATCCGCCGTTTCCAGCGCCAGCAGTTTTTCCGCCGTGCGGGGATCGCTGATGCGGTTGCTGACCGCGACCGGTATCCCGACTGCGTCTTTCACCGCCGCAGCCAGAAAGTCGAAGCCTCCCGCCGGAAGGTCTCCCGTGACCTGCGGCACTTTCGATTCGTGCCAGCCGCCCGTCACGTTCAGCATGGCAATGCCGCATTTTTCCATGGCCGCCGCGAATCTGACCGCGTCTTCGTTCGTATTCGACCCCGGCACCAGATCGTCTCCCGCGATCCGCATCCCGACCGGCAGACCGCCGGCCCCCTGTATTACTGCCTCCGTAAATTCCCGGGCGAAGCGGAGCCGGTTCTCCCAGGTCCCGCCGTACTCATCGGTCCTTTTGTTCGTGAGCGGCGACAGGAACTGGCAGATCAGATAGCCCGCCGAGGCACTGATCTCGATGAGGTCGAAGCCCGCTTTCTTCGCCCTGCCCGCCGCAGCGCGCGCTCTGCCCATGACTTTTTCGATATCTTCTTTGCTCATCTCGCGCGGCATGCTGTGCGAGAAATTGCTGCGGACGGCTGAAGGCCCGATCGGCTGTTCTCCGCCGTTTGCCTCGGGCTTCGCATATGCGCCGGCGTGGAAAAGCTGCACTCCCACGCGCGCGCCTCTTTTATGCATGCCTTCCGTGAACTCCAGAAAGCCCGGAATGTATTTGTCATCTTCGAGGCTCATCATCCCGTAGGCGCCTCCGCATTCATCGATGCGGCATCCGCCGACCGTGATCAGCCCCGCGCCGCCCTCGGCTCTGCGCCAGTAATACTCATTGAATCTCTCTGTCGCATATCCGTCCGGCGTATACATATGACTTATCGCCGGCATCACTATCCTGTTCTTTATTTCGAAATCGCCGATCATGATCGGTGTAAAAAGACGTTCGTACATTTGACCCTCCTTAAATGCGGCCTGCGGTGCGCGCTGCGGTCTGCGGCCGGCGCGCGTTTCAGCCCTTGTATCCATCATAATTCAGAATGCGCCGCCGCACAACAGGCGATTTTCCGGCCGGCAGCGCGCAGGATCTTTCTGCACAAAACGGGCGCACACAAGGCGCGCCCGCGAGGCATAGTACGATATTCTGTCTGGCCGGTTCCCTATTTATGCAGAAATCCGGAGATCTTTTTATAGAGCAGGAACGTTACTGCCGAGTTTATGCCGGCCTTGACCAGGTTGAAGGCGATTATTGCCGGTATCAGCGCGACGACTGCACTCCTCGGTGCTCCCATGAAGATCGGAGTAACGATGAGATTGCATGGGACCATTACTGCCGCCATAGCCAGTGTGCCGGCGATGACTGCGATGATCGCGCCCTTTCTTGTCTTGTGTCTGCTGTATATTATGCTCGCTGTGGCCACAAGTGCACCTGTCGCGACGAGATGCATGATGATGCCGTAGATACCGCTGCCCGCGCTGACCGTAACGCCCTGGATCACCGCCGTTACTGCAGTCAGAGCAAGACCTGCCGCAGGTCCGAATGCGAACGCTCCGATAAGGATCGGAATGTCGGCCGGGTCGTATTCCATGAACGGAACCGCCGGGATTATCGGAAAGTGGATGAACGCCACGAGGACGATCGAGATCGCCACGAGCATGCCCATTTTCGCTAATTTAACTGTTTGTTTCTGCCTTGTCATTGTATTGATGTCACTCATTTCAAATTCCTCCCTGATATTTCATCGCTGCAATAAAGGAATCTGTCAGGTTCTTTTCCCGCCCTCCCGCGGGAATAAAAATGCCTTGGCAAAAACCAAGGCGTCATAAATACTCCGTATTTACGTTTCTTTCATCCGGACTTTAACCGTCGGTTCCGGGATCACACCGGATCAGCCATCCTGCGATGGGTCGCGGACTCGCCTTTCGGCATCACCGCCGGTGAGGAGTTTCACCTCGCCCTGAAACAGATATTCTATTTACGTTTTTTATAGTATCACGCGATACATCGCCTGTCAACACGACTTTTCGGATATAGGGTATCCGCATTACCGATATTACGCGCCAATGGGTACTCAGCCGATCCGTCCGAGCCTGTCGATGGCCTGCGCGAATATGCGTGTCATTTTCAGCAGCGACTCTTCGGCAATGTATTCTTCCGCGCAGTGGAAAGTCTCCTCTTCACCCGGGAACAGCCCGCCGAAAGCGACTACATTGCTGAAGGCCCTCGCGTATGTTCCGCCGCCGATCACGAGCGCGCGGCTCTCCGTGTCGCCGGTCTCCTCCGCATAGACATCCATCAGCGTGCTGATGAGCTCCGAGTCCTCCGCGAAACAGATCGGTGCCATGTGCATGTTTTTCACCACGCCCATGTTGTATTTCCCCAGCACCGGCATCATGCCGCTGTAAATATCTTCATCCGTGAAGGTGATCGGGTAACGGACATTGACCGTCAGCTTCAGTTCTTTCGCGTTCATTGCGATCATTCCCACATTAAGGATCGTCGCGCCCGAGTCATCGTCTTCGAACCTGCAGCCGAGCGAAGCGCCGTCGAACTCATTGCCGATATATGTATTGTAAAAGTCGATCACGTCTGCGGCGTCATCGTTCACGAATTCGAGCTCGCCGAGAAAGGCCATTAATGCAGTAATAGCATTGACGCCGTCCTGTGGTTTCGACCCGTGTGCCGCCTCGCCCTCGACGCTGATCTCGAGGTTGCTGCCGATCGACTTCGCGGAGATTTTCGTGACACCGTCCCGACGCTTCTCCGCAACTTTTTCCCGTATCGCCTCGTAGTCGCCCGCATCCTTCGAACGCACGACCGCGCGTGCAAAGTCCGGCACCATGTTCGGTGCGCTGCCGCCCTTCACCGTTCTCAGTTCAAGGCCGTCGCCCGAAGACTGGGCGAATTTTTTCGCGATATCGAACATCATCGTGCCCATTTCTCCTCTGATCGCCGGGAAGTACGCGTCAGGCGTCCAGCCGAGATCGGGTCCTTTTACTCTCTCGTTGTAGTAATGCATGCCGCTCCAGCCGGTCTCTTCGTTCAGTCCGAGGATGAGACGGATGCGTCTTTCCGGGATCAGATCAAGATCGGCCAGCGCCTTCATCGCGAACATTGCCGCCGCTGCCGGGCCCTTGTCGTCCGAGGTGCCGCGTCCATAGATCCTGCCGCCGTCGCGTTCTCCGCCGAGCGGGTCGTGTGTCCAGCCGTCTCCGAGCGGAACGGTATCGAGATGTGCGACGATGCCGACGGTCTCATCTGATGTTCCGGTGACCTCGCCCGCTTCGTCTCTGATTATTCCCCCGAATTCGATATGTCCGCCCTGTTTGTCGATATCCTCTGTATCGAAACCGAAGCTGCGCCCTTTTTCCAGCACATGTTCATAAACTTCCTGCACGCCCCTGCCGAAAGGCATATCGCCCTCAGGTCCGGCCCCGACGCTGTTTATCGCAACTATCTCCTGCAGGAATTTTATTTCCTCTTCGAAGTTTTCACTGATCTTTTTGTCTATCGCTTCTTTTCTTTCCATGATCTTTCTCTTCTCCGCATGCATGTACACATATTAATTATCTGTTCCGAGTCTCCGGTAAATATCCTTTTTTGCTTTCGCGGCTTTGGCCGCATGACCGGAAACTTTCAGCGCTTCATTATTTTTGTATTCGCCGGTCAGCGGGATGATGCGGTACTTCACTTTTCCGTCCGTATATTTATCGAGCCAGTAAGGTATCGCTTCCGTCTTCAGGCTTTTCACCCGGTCTTTGTCTTTATCGTATTTGATCGAAATGTCGACCAGGGCGCCTTCCTCTGTCGATGTGCCGTGATCAAGTATCTCCGACCGCTGGTTCGAGAGCAGATTGCCGATGGCGTAATATACCGGCACCTTCGCGCCCGCGCTGTTCGTCATCGTCGTATACTTCTGGACCACGTGGGGATGTGAGCCTATTACTGCATCAATGGTGCTTTCCTTCAGCAGTCTCTTCACGAGTGTCTTCTGGCTGCTGTTCACCTGTGTGTACTCTTCGCCCCAGTGCATGTAGGCGATGACGATATCCGCCCCCGCCTTCCGCGCCGCCTTTTCGGTGTTCGCGATCTTCTTCGCGCCGCTGCGGCTGTAGGTGAAGTAATTTACGTATTGTTTGTCGCTGCCCATCTCGAGCCCGTTGAGTCCCGTGGTGCTGCCGCTGCCCGTAGCGAATGTATAAGGCATTACTGCCACCTTGACGCCGTCGACTGTGAACATCGCGAATCTTTTGCCGTCGGCCGAACCGCGCGTTCCCGCCGTCTTCAGCCCGGCAGCTTTGAGGCCGCGCAATGTTTTCATCAGGCCGGAATGGCCGTAATCGTAGGCATGATTATTCGCCGTGCCGACAAGGTCGAAGCCGACGCCCGCAAGTGAATCGGCCACAGACGACGGACTCGAAAATCGCGGGTATCCCGTCGTGCTGCCGCTGAATGTCGTCTCGAGGTCGCACACTGCTATGTCTGCGTTTTTTATGTATTTCTTAATGTACCGGAAGTCGCTGCTGATGTCGCAGGTCCCGTTCGAGGTGGACGCCTGCAGGAGCGATGTATGCATGACAAGATCGCCCGCGAACATTATGTCCATGCCGGCGATGTTTGAATCAGAAGCTTGTGAAGTATCACGGCTGCCGCCGTCCGGGATCATCGACACCCGGACGATGGCAAAAGCCAATAAGATTACTATTATTAGAAGCAGAAAGAATCTTGCCCTGAATCGGTATTTTCTGCGGTCTTTCTGCCGGTGCGCTGCGGGCATTTGCTTAGTCTACTGCCTCAACGCCTTTAATGTCGGGATCGCCTTCCATCAGGACTCTCGCTACGACGCCTTCCATAGTCATCCTGGCACCCGGGCAGCCTGCGCAGTGTCCCTGCAGTCTGACCTGTACAACTCCGTCTTCTGTAAGGCCTACATATTCGATATCCCCGCCGTCTCTCTGCAGGAATGGTCTGATCTGTTCAAGTCCTTCCTGGATCTTCGTCTCTCTTTCGTCCATTATGTTTTCTCCTTTATAACTATTCTTGATTTCATGAATCTCCATAGTTATTACACCGTTTGCGCTGCTTTCAAACTTATTATTTTGACCGATTCGGAACTTCTTTTTCTATACGATTATATCTCAGATTTATGGTTTAGTCCACGAATTGGTGGTATAATCAATCATGACAATTTTAAAGCTATTGGTATAAATGGTAATACATAATTTGAATAATGGAGGTAATTATTATGAAATGGACATGTTCAGTTTGCGGCTATACTTATGAAGGCGACAACCCACCGGAGAAGTGCCCACAGTGCAACGCTCCTGCTGATAAATTCGTCAAGGCAGAAGAAGGCGAACTCAATTTCGTAGCAGAGCACGAAGTAGGAATCGTTGACGGCGTAGATCCTGAAATCGTTCAGGGACTCAGAGACAACTTCAACGGCGAGTGCACAGAAGTAGGTATGTACCTGGCAATGTCAAGAGTGGCATTCAGAGAAGGATATCCTGAAATCGGCATGTACTGGAGACAGGCAGCTTTCGAAGAAGCAGACCACGCATCGAGATTTGCGGAAATGCTCGGCGAAGTTGTTACACCTTCAACAAAGAAGAACCTCGAAATGAGAGTAGAGGCTGAATGCGGCGCATGCAAGGGCAAGACAGATATCGCAGTAATGGCTAAGAAGCAGAACCTTGACGCTATCCATGATACAGTTCACGAAATGGCTCGTGACGAAGCAAGACACGGAAGAGCTTTCCAGGGTTTCCTCGACAGATACTTTAAATAGGATCGTCGCACGCAGCATACGCTGCCTGATATGGATAAGATCAAGACACGGACTCCGGTCCGTGTCTTTTCATTTGAATATTATGAAGGAATTGATGCAGACTGCCGTATCTAGTGGGTCTGGCGGGTCTGGCAGGTCTGGCGGGTCTGCCGGACCTGCACCAATATCCGCTGGGATTAGATGAGGGCGGTGGTGTAGATTTCCGATTCCGCCGGATCTGCACCACCGTTCACTGGGCTGCAGCGATTGAGCGGGCGCTCAACAGACGAATTCACCTTCGCGCCGCCAGTGAGAGCCCGCGAACGTTGAAAATGGTGGTGCACTTTTCGACTTTTCGGGAAAACGCACCACCATTTTCTATCATTTCCATCCCTTATTCACTATTCTCATTCCCATTTTTCCATTCCTGATCTTCGTTACCATTTTTATTGTTGACATATGTCGAAAACGGTATATACTGTGAATATAAGTTAATGACATATGTCAAATACCCGAAAACAGATCGAAGGAGGTGATCGATATGCCGAGACCATGTAAGAGACGCCGCATATGCGCAATGCCGGCGTGTCAGAGATTCGGACCGAAAGGACATCCCTGTGAAGGCGGGGAACCGATCTTAATGACTGTTGACGAATTTGAAGCGGTCAGACTGATCGATCATGAAGGCATGAATCAGGAGCAGTGCGCGGAACAGATGGATATCGCACGTACGACGGTGCAGTCGATATACAGCAGCGCGCGCGGAAAACTTGCACAGGCTCTTGTAGACAGCCGCGAACTGGTCATTTCGGGCGGTGACATTGTTGTCTGCAGCGAATGCGGCTGCGGATGCGACAGACACTGCGGCGGACGGTGCAGACGCGGTTAGACGCGGCAGTGCACAGCCAGATGCAGTTACACATTTTACCATATGAAAACATTTAACAATACCGGGAGGACACAAATGAAAATAGCAGTAACGTATGAAAACGGACAGATTTTCCAGCACTTCGGCCACAGTGAAAACTTCAAGATCTATAGTGTCGAAGAAGGACAGGTAAAAAACTCTGAAGTGGTAGGAACCAACGGCAGCGGACACGGCGCGCTTGCAGGTGTTCTGGCTTCTATGGGAGTCACGGCGCTTATCTGCGGCGGCATAGGCGGCGGCGCGCGTCAGGCGCTCGACGAGGCGGGCATCGAAATATACGGAGGCGCTTCCGGCAGTGCGGACGATGCAGTAACGGCGCTTCTAGCAGGTTCACTGCAGTTCGATCCTGATGCGTCATGCTCGCACCACGAAGGCGGCGCGCACAACTGCGGCGGTCACGGCCATGGAGCTGAAGGCGGCTGCGGCGGTCACGGACATGGAGCTGAAGGCGGCTGCGGCGGTCACGGACACGGCGGCTGCGGCGGCGGATGCCGGTAGGCCAAACTTCGGGCCTTCAGGGCCCGCCGGCCTGATCAGTCCGGCATAATATTATCCGATTATTTCCTTTATGACATAATAGAGATGCTGCCGCATTTGAGATCGCTCATCTTCAGTGCGGCAGCATCTTGCTTTTCTTTTCGCGGTCCGTATATTTACAGACCGGTATATTATTTTACTTTGAGCTGAAGTTCGGAAATGAACTTGCTTTCATCGTTGGTGATCCCGGAGTCTATTATAGAGATCTCCACAGAATCATCAGCAAGCTCCAGTCCGTTTTCAGACATGTAATTCAGGAGCTTTCTGTAATACCTGGCAGCTTTGTCATGGCTTCCGTTGAACATGATCGTGATATATTCGCCGCCTTCGATTTTGTCGCGCTCGCCCTCGTACGGGTCGGCCGGATCCAAGATGATGAAAACTTCGTCATACTTGTCGAATTTCCCGGCCAGAATATTTTCCCGGTTTATTGACAGGCCTATCTTCCCCTGGAACACGACAGCTTCGCGCATGCTCTTGTCACGCAGACCGCTGACGTTGACTGTGATATCGTCGATCGTTGTTACTTCGGTGCGTATTATTGCCAGCTCGCGCGGGGGGATGGTCCTGTGCTCTATCTTGCCCAGGCCCTGCGTCTCCGCTCTTTTCAGCTGCTCAAGGCGATTGGATATTTTATTTTCGATCCTTTCCAGCTGTTCCTGCTTGCGGCGGATCTCCGCCTCCTGCTCTTCCATTATTGCAGTCATCTCGCTGATGTCCGAGTTGTCGAAAAACCGTTTGATCTGTGAAATCGGCATGTCAAGCGCCCTTAGATACTTGATCGTATCAGCGCGCTCAAACTGAGCCGAGCCGTAATATCTGTACCCGGTGTCTTCATCAACTTTGTCGGGAATGAGCAGACCGATATCATCATAATACCGCAGTGTTCTCACGTTGAGATTGAATATTTTTGCCATTTCCCCTATTGAAAAAAGCTGTTTCATTTACTTCGCCGTCTCTTTCAAATTATACTGCCATTACTTTCATCTCATCTGCGAATACCAGCTCGCCCTCGACAGTCGCTTCAATTTCCTCGCGCGTCACTCCCGGATACAGAGCCCTGACGGTAAAATGCCCGTCTTCGATATCGATGATACACTTTTCTGTCACGACAGTGTCCACGCAGTTTATTGCTGTGTACGGCATCGTGCACTTTCTGAGCAGCTTGGGTTTTCCGTCCTTCGTGCAGTGCTCCATAGCGATTATCGCCTTCTTCGCACCCGAAAGGATGTCCATCGCGCCGCCCATGCCGTTGACTCTTTTGCCCGGGACCATCCAGTTGGCAAGGCTGCCTTCCTGGTCGACCTGCAGCGCGCCCAGGACTGTCACATCGAGATGCCCGCCGCGCGCGATCGCGAACGATCTGCACACATCGAAGCAGCTTGCTCCGTCGAGAAGGGTGATATATTCGCTTCCCGCATTCGCAAGATCCTTATGTCCCTCGTGATAGTCTGTCTTGAATCCGCTGTGGTCTTCCTCCCACTGCAGTAATATCTCCGGTGATTCGAACATCTCGCCGCTCAGGACCACTCCGGCTCCAATGGTGCCGTTCTCCGCGTGGAAGTATAGCTCCATGTCAGGGTCTACGTAATTCCCGACCATTGTCGGCATACCGACTCCGAGGTTCACTATGTCCCCGTCTTTCAGCATCGGGGCTATATTCCTGGCTATTATTTCTCTTGCATTCGACATTAGAGTACAGCCTCCTTTCCGACTACGATGTGGTTCACGAATATTCCCGGAAGCTGAACTTCATCAGGCTGGATATCTCCGACCTCGACCAGCTCCTCGACTTCCAGGATCGTATTATCGCAGGCCATTGCAATAAACTCATTATAACCTCTGGCAGTGTATCTGAAGACTGCATTGCCGAACTTGTCAGCCTTGTACGCCTTCACCAGTCCCACATCTGCACGCAGCGGCTTCTCCAGAAGATATTCCACTCCGTCGATGACCTTGCTCTCTTTGCCTTCCGCCACCAGCGTGCCGACGCCTGTTCTCGTATAGAATCCGCCTATCCCGTAACCGCCGCATCTTATTCTTTCGACAAGAGTCCCGAGAGGGATGAAGGTAACATCTATTTCTCCGGCTGCGGCCTTGGCGGCAGCTTCCGGATTTACTCCTGTAAACGATATCTGCGCTCTGCTCACCTGCCCGTTTCCTACGAGCAGCGCGATGCCCTGGCGGAAACCGCGGTTGTTCTGTCCGAAATCGCCTGCAATGATCGACAGGTCGTTCGTACCGAGATCTGCCAGACTCTTCAGGATATGATTTGGAGTTCCGGTGGTCCCGAATCCTGCAATCATGACAGTACGGTCCCCGCCCTCGACCATGGCAGCCGCCTGTTCGGCCGTTATAATTTTATCCATTGTTCACCTCTTATTTACATTACTGCTAATATAATAGCACAAACTCTCCATCAGGCGGAGAGTCTGTGCTTATGTATCACTATTAGTTGTTTTCTGTTCTCTCCATTTTGTCCGCTGATCTGCTCATGACCACCCAGACAGCCGCTGCAGCGACAGCAAGCACGACCACCATCATAAATGTTGAATCATACTTTCCGCCTGCTCTTTCAATGAGCGAACTCGATACCATAGGGCCTATGATGGCCGCCGGTATCAGTGAAAAGTTCGCGACGCTGAAGTTTACCGAATAATTTTTCGGTCCGTAGAGTCTCTGTATTATCGCAGATGTCAGCGTAGGGTTTCCTCCGTAACCTGTGCCTATAAACACAAGTCCGGCCACGATCAGTGCCACGCTTCCTGTCTTTGCTCCGAGGAGAAGACACACGCCTGCACAGCCGAAGAAAATATTGTTGATGATCATGGTCGTCTTTCTGCCGAACTTGTCGAACAGCGTTCCGACTATGACTCTGCCTGCTCCGTTGAATACAGAAACTATGAGCCCGAGCACTTCGCTTGCTCCGAACGCGGCGGCAATCGACGCGGCGCTGTTGATTACGATCAGCCCTCCTGAGCTCAGGAGTATGAGCCATACCATGAAAATCCAGAACGTGGCAGTCTTCAGCATCTCTGAGACCGCAAGATTCCTGACCTTGCCGCCGTCTGACGCATCAGCTTTTTTGACTTCCGGTTTTCTCAGTACAAATGTGCCGAGCACGACCACTACCGCGATCGCGATACCCAGTATCTTGAAAGTAATCAGCAAACCGATGCTGCCTATCATTACTTTGACTATGCTCCCGAGAGCCATGCCTCCGATGCCGAAGCCCATCAGCAGTATCCCCGAAGCCGCTCCGGATTTGTCCGGAAACCATCCGACCACTGAACTGATTATGGAGTTATACGCGAGACCGACTCCGCCGCCGCACAGCACTCCGTAGAGTATGTACAGCATCATCAGCGATCTTCCCGGCGCCGAAGGATCCATCATCGAGACCCCGAAGAATCCCGCGAGCAGGCATACCGCCGCCGCGAAGAGTATCGGTTTCGGTCCCGTCTTCGGGAACAGTTTCCCCGAAAGGAATCCTCCCAGGCAGAAGAAAGTCATGGAAATCGTGAAGGTAAGCGATATCTGCGACAGCGACCACTGAGTGAACATCAGACCTATCGGCGCTCTGAAAATCGACCATGCATATATCAGCCCCAGAAAAAGGAGCATCAATGTCCCCGTCCCGAGATACAGCCATCTTCTTTTTTCCATGAATCTTTCCTCCCTGTAAATGAATCTATCTTGTTATCTTTTTACACCATTGCGAAGCCCTGTTTGTATGCTTCGATATTGAGATCCCTGACTTTGGCAGGCACCATTTTGCCTACGAGCTCCACCCAGTCGATGCCTTCGATGCCGAGGACCTTGACGAGAGCTCCGAGCAGAACTATGTTCTGTACTCTTGTATTGCCGAGCTCTTCAGCCTTAGCGAATGCGTCGATGACTTTGACGTGGTCTTCGCCGACCGTCTTCTTGAGATCATCGAGTATCCCGTGAGGATATTCAGCCGCGCCCGTCAGTACAGGCATCGAATATATCTCACGCTCATCGGCGATGACTGTTCCGCCTATCCTCAGATAAGGGATCGCTCTTGCCGCCTCTGACTTTTCGAATCCGACAATAACATCGGCTTCTCCGTCGCCGATATTCGGCGCGTACACTTTATCGCCGTACTTGAGCTGAGTCGTTACTGTGCCGCCCCTCTGCGACATTCCGTGGATCTCGCTCATCTTTACGTCGTAGCCGAGCTCTGTGAGGCCGGCCGAAAGGATCTTTGTCGTAAGGATAGTTCCCTGTCCGCCGACTCCTACTAAAATTATATTCTTTCCGTTTGCCATTTTATTCACCAACCTTCGTTATTGCTCCGACTTTACAGTTCTGCATGCAGAGTCCGCATCCTGTGCATGCCGCAGGATCAGCGATATGCGCCTTGCCGTCGTCGAATGCGAGTGCCGGGCATGCTACCTTCATGCACATCTTGCATCCTACACACTTGTCGGCGTCGATCACACAGTGTCTTCCCGCTCTCTGCTGGATGTCCCATTTGAGGAGCGCACAAGGGTATTTAGTTACGATTACCTGCAGACCGTCTGTTTCGATCGCGTGCTTGAGCGCGCCGTCCATTTCCGCCTGGTTCATTGGATCGACTACAGCTACTCTGTCCTTATCGATGCCTGTCGCGTAGATCATGTCCGTTACGTTCAGCTTATGTACAGGCTCTCCCATGAGGCCGGTATCATTCGCCGCGTTGAGCTGATGCCCCGTCATAGCAGTGATGTCGTTGTCAAGTATGCAGAGGATCGCATTGGTGTTGTAATGTACAGCATCGATGAATCCGGTGAATCCGCCGTGGAAGAATGTCGAGTCGCCCTGGAATCCCAGAGGTTTTCTCGTGTCATCCTGGTTTTTGAGAGCGTTCGCCATGCCGATCGTAGTCGATGTGCCGGCATCCATGCAGACGCATGTTTCTTCACAGTTGAACGGCTCCTGCCATCCGAGTCCGTAGCAGCCGATGTCGCCCATGCCTACTACCTTGTCTCTGAACTTCGACATTGAATAAAAGAATCCTCTGTGCGGGCAGCCTGCGCAGAATACCGGCGGTCTTGCCGGGATGTCCTTCAGCTGCGGGAAGTCGTATGTAGGTTCAGACTTCGCTTCCGTCAGGCTCGTTTTTACGATCTCCGCCGTGAGCTCGCCCTGGCAGGTGATGAGTTCTTTTCCTGTGCAGTCGAGCTTGAGGTGTCTGACACCGATCTCCAGATATCCGTCGCCTTCTTCCACGACATGCACTGTTTCGCACTTCTCGCAGAATTCTTTGATCAGATTGTCAGCCAGCGGATTTGTGATGCCAAGCTTGAGGTACGATACTGTATCTCCGAATGCCTCTCTGCAGTGCTGGTATGAGATGCCGCTCGTGATGATGCCGACTTTGTTGTCGCCGTTGTACTCAACGATGTTGAGCGGGCTGGTCTCTGCATATGCTCTGGCTTTTTCGAGGTTTTCTTCGATAGCTATATGTCTGAGTCTGGCCGATGCAGGCAGCATCGCAAACTTCATTTTGTCCGAAACATATTTTTTGATTTTAGGCTCCTGTCTCTCGCCGAGCTCTACGATGCTCTTCGAGTGGCATACTCTTGTCGTCATTCTGAACAGTACGACCATGTCGAATCTCTCCGACATCTCGAAAGCCAGCTTGAACATGTCCTTGCATTCCTGCGAATCCGAAGGCTCGAGCATCAGTACTTTGCCGAGTGTCGCATAGTTTCTGTTGTCCTGCTCGTTCTGTGAGCTGTGGCATCCCGGGTCGTCCGCAGTGATCACTACGAGACCGCCGTTCACGCCTTCGTAGGCGATCGTCATGAGAGGGTCTGCCGCAACGTTAAGTCCTACGTGCTTCATGGCCGCGAAGGCTCTTTCGCCTCCGATCGATGCTCCGCATGCTGTCTCCAGCGCGACTTTTTCATTGTTCGACCACTGTGAATGGATCTCCTTATACTTGGCTGTGTTCTCCAGGATCTCTGTAGAAGGTGTTCCCGGATACGCGGAAGCCCAGAGTACTCCGGCTTCGTATGCCCCTCTTGCAACGGCTTCGTTGCCGCTCATTATTACTTTCTCCATTTTTTCACTTCCTTAAATCTTGATTTCTGTTTACGGTCACGGCGCGCGGCTTTGCTGCAGGCCTGCCGGGCAGCCGTTCTTATTTTGCCCGGAGAACAACTCTCCAGTTACTGAAACGTTATTATATTGTTATGATAAACTCTCCGGTAACTGGAGAGTCAATCTTTTATTGCAAAATAAAATGCAGTTTTTTATAACTGCATTCTTTCCGGCGGAACCGCTCCCGATCAGCAGTTCCCTGTATAAACATATTGTAATTCCGACGATGCGATATTTGCGAGGTGATGGACCGTTTCCACCGGCGTTTCCGCGGCATCCGCCATCTTGTATCTCGGGAAGAACCGCGTCACGTGAAGCGGGATCCGGTCATCGACACTCGCCAGCCACCTCGCCAGTCTCTGCATTTCAGTGTCTTTATCGTTTCTGCCCGGAACGATCAGCGTGGTCACCTCCACATGGCACGCCCGTGCAGCTGTCTGGATAGTATCCTTAACTGTATCGAGCGACCCTTCGAGCCAGCTGTAATATTCGCGGTTATAACCTTTCAGATCAATGTTCATAGCATCTATGAAAGGCAGCAGTTCCTCAAGCGGTTCTCTGCAGATGTATCCGTTCGTAACGAGCACATTTTTCATATCATACCCATGTACCAGTTTCGCCGTATCCATCACATACTCATATCCGACCAGCGGTTCATTATAGGTGTATGCCACGCCCAGATTCCCGTTCTCGCGCTGCTCGTCTGCATACTCTGCCAGTTCTGCGGGAGAAACAAATTCAGTCCGCGCATCGTCAGGACCGGCCATGGATATCTCACTGTTCTGACAGAAAGGGCAGGCAAGACTGCACCCGTAGCTTCCGACGGAAAGTATCATACTTCCGGGATGGAATCTCCGGAGAGGTTTCTTTTCGATCGGATCGAGAGCCATCGAAGTCAGCCTGCCGTAATTATCGCATATTACTGTGCCTCCCTCGTTTTTTCTGGCGCGGCAGAAGCCGAGCTTCCCTTCTTCTATACTGCAGTGTCTTGGACATATCGGACATATTGCTGTCATTTGTACCTCACCACTTCAAATCTTTCCAGTTCCACATCGGTGTCGGCGCCGATGCCCGCCTTGCTTTTTGCAATAGCTATCTGACTGTCTGCCGTATCAACTCCGTCCAGATCCGGAAGCAGCAGACCGCGGCGGGAACCGCTTCTGACTATTACTCCGTATTTTTGCGGATCGAGTTCATCTTTCGAGGTTATCGGTTCCGGCTCCGACAAAATATCTACGCTGTACACGAGATCATCCAGCTCGTTTCTCTGCACAGCCTCGAATCTCGGATCTCTGCTGCACGCAGATACCGCGTTGTTCATGATCTCGTCGGCCAGATCGCTGCAGGTCGGCATGAAGGTTCCTATGCATCCTCTCAGTGTATCAAACTCGTGCAGGGAAACGAATGTCCCCGCACGCCTGGAAAGGAGCTCTGCGGGGATCTTCTCCGGGCGCGGCGGCATCTCTCCTGTCTTTACATATCGCTCAACGGTATAACGCGCAAGTTTCACGACTGCGCTTTCTTCTTCTCTTATGTTGCGTGTCTTCTCGTCTTCGGCCGCCAGATACTGCTCACCGAAATTTCTCGACTCATCGCGGCCGGTCACGATGAATGAAGCTACTGCGTAGCCGACCCCGAACGGTCCTTCGTGAGAAAGAAGTTCGGGCATTACTGCCAGCCTGTCCAGCGCGCCGCTCATGATCTGGAACGATCTGAGACCGCATTCCGCCGCCGGGCCGCTTACTGCATCCGACATGGTCAGGAATTTCAGGAAATCCCCGTCCGCCATGATCCCGGTCACTATTGTGTCGAATACCGGGCCGTTCTTGTTGAAGCCATACGGGCCCTCTTCTTTGAGTTTATGTGAAAGATCGCCGCTGGCGACGATGACGAGGTTCCGTCCGAGTTTTTCTGCTGCCTTCTCTATGCACTGTCCCATGCAGTAATGCGTGATCGCCGGCAGTCCGGAGAACCCCATGCGCACCGCTTTGAAATCAGTGTACTCTTCCTGAATGAAATACAGAGGGATCAGCGTTCCGTGATCGAGCGATGTGCCGGCAGAGCCGAGTGTGCCGGCAGGCAGAAGTTCATTTTCCGCCTCTTCCGTTATCGCCGCTGTCAGTTCCTCATCGTAAGTAACTTCACGAATGACTTTTCCGGCTCTGAAGTCGCCGAAATCACCGCGGGCTGACGCTCCCGGCGAGATATGAAAATAATCCGAGTAGATAGTCGAATGCGGTGAAATAAACAATATCGTATCCGGTTTAAGTTTTGCAATGCGTTTTGCACATTCCCTGTATGCGTCAATAGTCGCTGAAATCTTTGCCTCTTCTCCTCTGCCTACCTCGGGAATGATGATCGGCGGATGAGGAAAAATAAATGCTCCTGAAATTGCCATCTGTCCGGCTCCTTTGTTTATAGTTATTTGTTGCGCTGTCATCCGAGCGGCCTGTCAGGCCCGTCTCCGGGCACGCCGTTCGGTCCTTTATATTTTGCTGATCCGAATCCTATGATGATCACGAAGACCACGTTGAGGAATATCAGTCCTGCTGCAAATCCGATCCCGTGTCCGAACGCTCTGGCCATTCTGACGTTCAGCATGATCGCAATGACAATGAGCGCGATGCCCGCCATGGCTGCAACGATCAGCATCACGTATGAAAGCATCGTGCTGCCGTTCGTATCATAGAAATTCCGGGTGAATCCGGCAAGTACTGTCAGGATCAGGGTGACGAAAAACGCCGTTCCGCTTCCCCACGCTATTTTATAATCAAGATATATATTATAGAAAGGGACTATTGCACCCCATCCGTGCTGTCCTGCCTTCTGAAACATTTTCCATCTGCCGATGATATAAAGCACTGTTATGGCCAGTGCGCATATCATATGTCCGGCCGAATACCAGCCTGACTGATCTGCAAAAATACCGTCCATTTTTCCGCCCCCTTAATATTGTTATTATACATGTTCCGGGCGGGCATTTCAATTTTTAAACCGCACTTCGATTTGCACAAAAAGGCCCCGCATAAGGAATCATTTATTCCCTGTGCGGAGCCCTCTGCTATCCTGATTTGATATTATTTACAATTAATTCCGGTCTGCGGCTCAGCCTGCCAGCTCATCCGAGCTGTCGTCGGCATTCGCAAGCTTGCTGTGTTTGCGTCCGTATCCGAAGTATATGCAGAGTCCAATTGCAGTCCAGCTGAAGAATACGAGCCATGTCATGTGTGAAAGCTGTGCTGCCAGGAAAGCGCAGAATGCCATTGCCAGTATAGGAATGACCGGTACTCCCGGGCATCTGAATCCGCGTTTCATTTCAGGCTTGGTCTTTCTGAGAACGATCACGATAAGTGAAACGAGGAAGAAAGCCCACAATGTGCCTATATTGCAGAGTTCAGCGATCTTGTCGATAGGCAGGAAACCTGCGATGACTGTTCCGACGATCCATGTGCATATGATACCTGTTCTCGGGATCCCCGGGCCGCTGAGCTTGGAGAATGTCTTCGGCAGAAGTCCGTCTCTTGACATCGAATACATAAGTCTCGACTGGCTGCCGAGGATGACCAGCACGCCTGTCGTGAGACCTGTGATGGCTCCCACCGATACGAGTGCCGAACCCCACTGGATGCCGATCGCGTTCAGGGCATATGCTACAGGTGCGGCTACTCCTGCGTATGAGGAGTATCTGACAACACCTGTCAGGCAGAGTGTTACTATGATATACAGAACTGTTGCAATGAGCAGCGCTCCGATGATTCCCTTAGGCATGTTCTTCTCAGGCTCGATCGTTTCTTCAGCGCTGTTGGCAATAGCGTCGAATCCGAGATAGGAGAAAAATACAATAGCTGCACCCGAGAACACGCCTTTAAGTCCGAACGGCATGAACGGGTGATAATTTGCAGGGTCTATATGAGTTGCTACGAGTACGATGAAAAGAACTATGATAGAAAGTTTTATAATGACGAGAACGTTGTTGACCTTTGCACTCGTTTTTGCACCTTTGAGCTGCAAAATACCGCATATTGCTATGATAACTATCGCCGGAAGATTTACGATGCCTCCTGCGCTTGGATCAAGTGCAAGAGCATCAGGGAGATTGATTCCGAGCACCCTGATGATATTTGTGGCATAAGCCGACCAGCCTACTGAAATAGCCGACATCGCTACAACATATTCAAGTGTTATACACCATCCGATGAACCAGCCGAATATTTCGCCGAGACCTACATAAGCGTAAGTATATGAACTTCCGGCTGCAGGTATAGATGAGGAAAGTTCAGCATATCCGAGCGCCGCAAAACCGCAGCAGAGACCCGCTATGATGAATGAAAAAATTAGTGCCGGGCCTGCATATGTGGCAGCAGCCACTCCTGTAATAACGAAGATGCCGGCGCCGATAACCGTTCCGACGCCCATGAGCGTCAGGTCCATCGCTTTGAGCGATCGTTTCAGTCCTGCACCCTCTTTTTTCTCACCGAGGATCTTATCGATGGAGAGCTTCCTGGTGATGCTGTTTCTGTTTGTTTCCATTGGAAATAAACCTCCTTCTTTTAATAGATAAATGTTATGAACAGTACCAATACACACCTTTGAAAATTCAGAATATTGAAGCCAGTGTTCAATTCTGAGAGATTTCGGGCCACGAAAATGGGGCGGGTATTGGCTCGTCCCATTTTGTGTCCAAAATCATGTATTAATGTTATACAACAACCTGACGGTTCTGTAAACTATAATCTACGCATTGAAGCCTGCATCGAATGCTTCGATGTTGAGGTCTTCAAATCCCTTTTTGACATTGTCTCTGATTGCCTTGTGCCAGTCAACGTCAGGAACGTTGATAGCTTTTACGAGCGCGCCGAGGAGAACGACGTTCATCGCCTTAGGATTTCCGAGGTCCGATGCTATTTCGCCGGCCTTCAGAACAACAGTCTTAGCGACCTTTGACAGCTTGCCGAGGATATCCTCAGGATACTGCGCCTTGCCCATCAGGATAGGAACCGAAGGGATCTCGAAATCATTGATTACCATGATCCCGTCATCCTTCAGATAATCGATCCATCTGAGAGCTTCCATTTTTTCGAAAGCCACGATCACATCAGCCTCGCCTTTGCCGACGATCGGAGAATAAACCTTCTCGCCGAAACGCACCTGCGTCGATACATTGCCGCCTCTCTGCGACATTCCGTGGATCTCCGACATCTTAACATCGTAGCCCGCTTCGATCAATCCATTCGTAAGGATCTTGCTGGCAAGGATAGTTCCCTGGCCGCCGACACCTACGAGTAATATATTTTTAACTTCACTCATTGCTACTTTACCTCCTCAATCGCATCGAACGGACATACCTGCATGCAGACACCGCATCCCAGACATGAATCCTGGTTGATAGTGATCTTGTCGCCTGAATTGTAGATAGCCGGGCAGCCGACTCCTACGCAGCTCTTGCACTTCTTGCACTTGTCCTGATCGATGATGCACTTCTTCGGCGAAAGGTCGAAGTTTGCCTTGTCTTCTTCTGTGAACTTCTTCAGAGCGCACGGCCACTTTGTAATGAGCACTGTAGGCTCGTCTTTCGCGAGTGCCTCGTCGAGAGCCTTGTTGACCTCATCGAGGTGGTTAGGGTTGACAGTATAGATATTCTCTTCCTTGACACCGATAGCCATGCAGAGCGCAGGAATGTCTACTTCCGTTGTCTCTTTGCCCATCAGAGTATATCCTGAACCCGGGTTCTGCTGATGTCCGGTCATGCCTGTGATCCTGTTGTCAAGGATGATCGAAACCGAGCTGCCCTGGTTATATACAGCGCCGATCAGTGATTCAACGCCCGTATGGAAGAATGTCGAATCTCCGAGAACTCCTACTACCTTCGTTTCTGTATTTGCTCTCTTCATAGCGATCGATGCGCCGTGCGCCATACTGAGTGATCCGCCCATGCAGATGCATGTGTGAAGCGCGCTCAGCGGAGGAGCTGCACCGAGTGTATAGCATCCGATATCTCCGTTGATCATGATGTTCTTTCTCTTGGAAAGAGCATAGAAAAAGCCCCTGTGAGGACAGCCTGCGCAGAGCGTAGGAGGTCTGACAACAGCATCTTCGTTTATTTTTCTAGGTTTGTCAGTACCGCCGAAAATAGCATTTCTGACGATATCTGTATTCAATTCATCAAATGAAGGAATTACCTGTTTCCCGATAACGTCGATCCCGAGAAGCTTGCAGTGTCTCTCGATGTAAGGATCCATCTCTTCGATTACATAGATCTTTTCGACTTTTTCAGCGAACTCTTTAACGAGCGCGTCAGGGAACGGCCATGACATGCCGAGCTTGAGGTATGAAGCATCTTCGCCGAATACTTCTTTCGAGTACTGATATGAAATACCCGATGTGATAACGCCGACTTTCTTGTCGTTGTATTCCGGCTTGTTGATCTCGCATGTTTCAGAATACTCTCTCATGATCTTGATCCTGTCTTCGAGCTTAGCTCTGAGGACCTTTGCATTTGCCGGTACTGTAACATACTTGGCGATCTTTGGCTCATAAGGAACGATAGGCTTGGAAACTCTTTCGCCGAGTTCAACGAGTCCCTTTGAGTGGCATACTCTTGTAGTAAGATGCATAATGATCGGTGTGTCAAATCTTTCCGAAAGCTCAAAAGCGAGCTTCATGAAGTCCTTGCACTCCTGGCTGTCCGAAGGTTCAAGCATGAGAGCTCTTGCCGATTCAGCCGTGTTTCTGTTGTCCTGCTCGTTCTGGGAACTGTGCTGTCCCGGATCGTCAGCAACGCAGAATACCATTCCGCCTGTAACACCTGTGTAACAGAATGTGTAAAGAGGGTCAGCAGCAACGTTCAGTCCTACGTGCTTCATAGCGCAGAGCGATCTTACTCCGGCTATCGAAGCTCCGATAGCAGCCTCTGCTCCTACCTTCTCATTCGGTGCCCATTCTGAATAGACATCTTTATAGTTAGCAATATTTTCGAGTATCTCTGTACTCGGTGTTCCCGGATAAGCCGAAGCGAATTCCATGCCGCCTTCCCAGGCGCCTCTTGCTATCGCTTCATTACCCGACATAATGGTTTTCATATGGTGTCCTCCTTTGTGATTGTATTTCATCTACACACTTATTATAAAGCAAATTCCATGCCAAATATGAAAATCATTATTTTTGCGCTTTTTTCGGCGAGCCGCCGCCTTTCGCCGCAGTAATGGGTTGGCTATTCGGGGTTTTTGGGTTTAACGGGTGGTTATGGGATACCATAAACCTGCTGTACCGTTATTGCACGGCTCATATGGGATGTGTGCGGTGTTTTGCATCAGACGCGCGCGGCGTCCATGCCCGACGCAGTAATGACCGTGCCCGCTTTTCCTTTCCCTATCACGACGTAGCCGTCGCGCGCCAGGTTCTGCAGTATCGTACGTACCTGCTGCTCACCCAGGAAAACTCCGCGGTCTTTCGCCAGCGCGGAAATGCTGCGCCTCCCGAGACGCCTTCCTTGCTCAAACCCGTCGGCCAGGATCCCCAGCACCAGCATCTCGTCACCGGACATTACTGCACCCGCATTCCCCGGCGCCGTCTCCTCGTGCAGGCCCGGCTGATGATCGTAGAGTTTATAGGCGTCCTTTCTGTTCGGATATGTTTTCAGCAGTTCCTCGACATCACGGCTGTCCACGTTTTCGCGGTCGAGACTGATGAGAAATTCGATGCAGTTCCGCAGTTCACGGATATTGCCCCACCACTGATGGGCCATGAGCATGTTGCGTGCCGACGTCGTCGATTCCAGTTTCCCCCCGAACTGAGCGGCAAAATGGTCGATGAGTTCCGGGATATCGCTCTTGTGCTCGCGCAGCGGCGGCAGCTTGAGCGGCAGCACTCTGATCCTGTAATAAAGGTCTTCTCTGAATTCGCCGTCCGCCACCATGCGCCCGAGGTCGCGGTTGCTCGAGGCAATGATGCGGCAGTTCACCGGGATGACGTAATTGCCGCCGACCCGCACGACTTCTTTTTCCTGCAGGACACGCAGCAGTTTTTTCTGCAGCGACATATCCATTTCGGAGATCTCGTCCAGGAAAAGCGTGCCCGTGCTGGCCATCTCGAATATGCCGGTCTTGCCGCCCTTGCTCGCGCCCGTGAACGCGCCTTCCTCATATCCGAAGAGTTCGCTTTCGAGAAGGTCGCCCGGGATCGCTCCGCAGTTGACCGCCACGAACTGGCGCGGCTGCCTGCTGCTCGCATTGTGTATCGCCTGCGCGAACATTTCCTTGCCCGTTCCGTTCTCGCCGGTAATGAGCACTGAGGAGTCCGACTTCGCCATCCTCTTCGCGATATTTTTGGTTTCGCGCATGACCTCGCTGCTGCCGATGATGTCATCAAACGTGTATTTGGCGACATATCCGCGATCCTGTACATCCGCCCGCAGCTTGTGATGCCTCTTTTCCTCTTCTCTGAATTTCTTTATTACGGCGACGGCGCCGTAATACTTGCCCGCATTTGTCTTCGGCTCGACCGAAACGATCAGGTCTTCGTTGTTGTAATTGCAGACGTATTCTTCGACCCGCCGGTGGTTCTTGAGCGCCTCGCTGAAATAGACGAACGGGAATAATTCATCCGCGTCTTTGCCCACGACGTACCGCGCCTCGATGCCGAACTGTTTCTCGCATTCGCCGTTGATCGCAGTAATGCTCCCGTCGTTGTCCACGCTTATTACTGACCCCGCGATCATCTTGATCAGCAGATCCGCCGAGCTGATGTAGCGGTTGTGGCTTTCGAGATTTTTGAACAGCCCTTCGTGCATAGGAACGAGATAGGAAGGTGCGCCCATTATATCCATTTTTTCCAGCAGACCCGGCACATCGAACGCCGAACCGATGTCCAGCAGCGTTTCGAGATCTATTACCGAATATCCCAGGTCATAGACGTCTTTGAAATGGCCGACCTCATCCATGTGGTCGTGCGTCGTGGCAATGCATTTCCCCCTCAGGTCGATCCCGTCCAGCGACCCGATCGGCGTAAGTTTGATTTCGCGCGCGCCGATCCTGATGAGCGTCTTGCACAGCCTGGTCGCTATTTCCCAGTCGCTCTGATACACGAGCACATCCGACCCTTTAGGAATATCCATCGCTTTTTCCAGTCCGCCCGCACCTACTGTAATGCCCGCAAACAGTATGTCGCTCAGCTCGATGTTGCTGAGCTGGGCGTGCATCTTCATATATCCCTCAAACGATTCAGTAAGCAGAATATTTTCACCGTCCGGTATCTCCGGCATCGGCTGCCCGATTATCAGCTGGAAAATACGTGCGCTGCTCATGAACGTTTCGATCTGCTTGGTGAAAAAATCGATCACATCACCGCCATAACCTATTATCAGCAAATTCTTCGCCATCTCTGCTCCTTCCCGTTTCTTTTCGTTTTTTGTTTATTTGTTTCTTATTTTGTTTTTTCATTTCTTGATGTTTCTTCTTCGCGCTGCTTGATCGGGGCCGCGGACTTTCGGTTCGGACCCGCGGGCTTCCGCTATCATGCCTTGCTCGCAGGGGACCTTTCGCGGGTCCCGCATATCCCGTAAATACCGTATATGCGGATTATATCACACCGCGCATATGAATAACAGTATGGTATCCGATGATCGAATAAGATGTTTTTCTTTAAGGTGACGCGCTTTCCGGATTGCCGGAAATTTGCGTCAGCCTTTCCCTTCTGTTTCCAAATTTTGGCCGATATAGCTGACGGAGTTGGTGCAGATTTTCGATTTCGCCGGGTCTGCACCACCATTTACCGGGCTGCAGCGGTTGAGCGGACGCTCAGCGGGTGAATCGACCTTCGTTCCGGCGGCGAAGGCCTTCAAGCGTTGAAAAAGGTGGTGCCATTTTCGACTTTCGGAAAATTTGCACCACCTTTTTTAATTTTACTTTTTTCTGCCTCTTCCTCATCGCAGGTTCCGCCGCGGCCGCCTATTCGCCGCAGCTCATTAGTGCGGCACGCATTTCTTCGGGGTCGTCGATCGTGTTGATGAGACGGCGGAAGGAGGCGGCGCCGTGAAAGCCTTTGATATACCAGCCGACGAACTTGCGCATTTCACGGACTCCGGCGCGGTCGCCTTTTTCAGCGCGCAGCATGTCATAATGCCTGACCATCATTTCTACGCGCTCGCTGTGAGACGGCGCAGGCGGGAGCGGCAGGCCGTTCCAGAGGGCGAGGGCGTCGCGGAAGATCCAGGGATTCCCCAGCATTCCGCGGGCGATCATTACGAAATCGCAGCCGGTCTCATCCATCATGCGGAGCGCGTCCTCGCCTTTCATGATGTCGCCGTTGCCGATCACCGGAATGGATACGGCTTTCTTGACTTCAGCGATCACGCCCCAGTCGGCCGCTCCTTCGTAGTACTGTTCTCTTGTGCGGCCGTGCACGGCGACTGCGGAAGCGCCGGCGGCCTCGACGGCCCTGGCGGCTTCGGGAGCATTGATATTCGCCAGGCTCCAGCCGGCGCGCATCTTGACCGTTACCGGTTTCGAAGTGTTGTCGCAGACGGCTTTCACCACGTCGTACAGAAGGTCGAGATTTTTCATGAGCGCGGAGCCCTCGCCGTTTTTCACGATCTTCGGCACGGGGCAGCCGCAGTTGATGTCGAGCACCTCGTTCGGGCGGTCATCGAGAAAATGAGCAGTCCAGGCCATTACTGCAGGCTCGCTGCCGAATATCTGATAAGCGCAGGGATGGTCCGCGGGATATATTTTCAGCAGGCGCTCGGTATTCTTGCTGCCGTACATGAGACCTTTGCCGCTGATCATTTCGCTGTACGTCAGAGCGGCGCCCATTTCCCGGCAGAGGAGCCGGGTCGGCGCATCGGTTATCCCCGCGAGCGGGGCCGCTATAAAGGGGCTCTCAAGCTGGAGAGCCCCTATTTTCAAGTCGTTTTTTTGATTCATTATTCGCGTTACTCTACTACATCTTTGAGTTCGACCCTTTTATTGTTGTGCTTGCGGGGTTCCTTTTTGTTCTTCTCGTAGATGATCTCCAGGCCTTCAAGCGTGAGTTCCTTGTCCACGATGTCGATGCAGCTGACGCCGCTTTCGATGAGCGATGAGAGGCCGCCGGTCGCGATCACCTTGACTTCCTTGTCCTCGCCGCAGAGCTCATGGAGTTCCTTTTTCATTCTGCCCACGATGTATTCTGTCATGCCCATGTGGCCGTACACGAGTCCGGACTGCATGGCAGTAATGGTATTTTTGCAGATGACTTTTCCCGGCTCCTCAAGTTCGACTTTAGGCAGCTGAGCAGTCATGCGCACGAGTGCTTCGGACGAGATCTTCAGTCCCGGGGCAATCGTGCCGCCGAGATATTCCGCCTTGTCCGTGACAGCCGTGAATGTGGTGGCTGTGCCGTAGTCGATGACGATCAGCGGTCCGCCGTATTTGGTATAGGCCGCGACCGAGTCGACGATCAGGTCGGAGCCGACTGCTTTCGGGTTGTCATATTTTACGATAAGTCCTGTTTTCACCCCGGCTTCTATGACGATGGCATATTTGCCGAAGTACTTCTGGGAAAGGTGCTGGATAGTATAAAGCACCGACGGTACAACCGTCGAAACAATGACGTCATCCACGTCACGGATGCTGAGACCTGAATACGTGAACAGCTGGTTTATTACCATGCCGTATTCGTCGGCGCTCTTGCCGTTGTCGGTCTCGAGCCTCCAGTTCTCAATCATTTTTCTGTCTTTGAAAACACCCATTGTGATGTTGGTATTACCAACATCGAAAGCCAGTAACATCTGATAAATCCTCCTATTTAATTGTTACGAGCACCTGGCCCGCATTTACCGAAGCGCCCTTGTTCACCGCTATCGAACTGATAACGCCTGCACGGGGAGCCTGAATCTCGTTTTCCATTTTCATTGCTTCGAGTATGAGAAGGACCTGTCCGTCCGTCACGCTGTCACCCTCCGCGACTCTGATTTCCAGGATCGTTCCCGGCATCGGCGCGGTCGCGGCGATCTCGCCTTCCGGAACTGATTCCGGCCTTCTGCTCTCTACAGCGGGTCTCGGGACTTCCGGTCCCGGAGCAGGAGCCTGCGTCACCTGAGGTGCCCTGACGACCGGAGTTTCGGAGACTTCCTCGACCTCGACCTCATATAAATTCCCGTTAACTTTTATATTATATTTCTTCATTAATGTCCTCCTGTGATCAGTTCAGCAGATCCATCCGCCCGGAGCTTTCCCAGGCGGAGCTTCCGCCCTGGAGCCGCCTGATGTTCCTGATGACGAGTTTTCTGTTCGGCCCGCCGTACGCTGCGACTGCAGCTGCAATGACTGCAGTAATTTCTTCTTCGTCCGTTCCCGACGATGCTCTGGCTGCGGCAAGTCCCGCCGCATACCCGGCTTCGTATCCGCCCGGTCCGGCAGTTCCGCCTGTTCCGGCAGTTCCGGCAGTCTGCTCAGTGCCGGCCGCTTCATCATTCAGACCCGCGTCCTGCGCAGGCTTCATTTCAAGGCCGGAAGTTTCCGCAGGCCCGGAGGCCGTTCCCGTTTTCACGGTCGCCGACGACGACGAAGTCGATGCCGGCTGCGCGGAATATCTGGCCGCCCTGATCCGCTTTTCCATTTCGGATCTCATCACGAAAATGCATCCTGTCAGGCAGAGAATGATCAGGGACAGCGCGATAATTATTATCGTTGTCAATTGAATCATCCTTTCATCTACAGTGGAATGTTTCCGTGCTTCTTCGCAGGAAGCGATTCCCTCTTTGTCTTGAGCATATCGAAGGCCGAGATGATCCTCTGTCTTGATGACGCGGGTTCGATCACGTCGTCTACGTAACCCATCTCCGCCGCTCTGTAAGGATTGCTGAACTCCTGCTCGTATTCTTCGATCTTCTGCTTAGTCATAGCAGCGGGATCGTCTGCTCCCTTGATTTCTTTTCTGACGGACGAAATAATATTGACTGCCCCGGCCGCGCCCATTACTGCGATCTCCGCCGAAGGCCACGCCATCACGCAGTCCGCGCCGAGTTCTTTGCTGCACATGCCGATGTATGCGCCGCCGTAAGCCTTCCTCAGAATAAGTGTGACCTTCGGCACCGTCGCCTCGGAATACGCGTAGAGCATCTTCGCGCCGTGGCGGATGATCCCGCCGTACTCCTGATCGGTGCCCGGGAGGAAGCCCGGAACGTCTTCGAGCGTGAGCAGCGGAATATTGAAGCAGTCGCATCTTCTGATGAAGCGCGCCGCCTTGTCGCTCGCGTTGATGTCGAGCACGCCCGCGCCGAAGCTCGGCTGATTGGCGATAACGCCCACCGTCTCGCCGTTCATCCTGATGAAACAAGTAATGATATTTCTGGCATAGCGCGACGATACGTCGAAGAGCTCGCCTTCGTCGGCCAGTCCTCTGATGATGTCGTACATGTTGTAAGCTTTGTTGGGATTTTCCGGAATGATGTTTTCGAGTTCAGGGACCATCCTGTTCGGATCGTCGTCCATCTCGTATACGGGCGGGACATCCATGTTGTTGGACGGAAGGTACGACAAAAGCTCGCGCACCTGCATCAGCGCGTCGGTGTCGTCGCTGCAGAGGAACTGGGCATTGCCGCTTATTTCGTTATGCGTCCTCGCTCCTCCGATGGCTTCCGCCGTCGTCTCTTCGCCCGTCACGGTCTTGATGACCTGCGGTCCTGTAATAAACATCTGACTGGTTCCATCGACCATGAATATGAAGTCCGTGATCGCAGGCGAATATACCGCGCCTCCGGCGCACGGTCCCATGATGACCGATATCTGCGGGATGACTCCCGATGAAAGAACATTGTTATAGAATATTTTGCCGAATCCCTGGAGGGCATTGACGCCTTCCTCGACCCGCGCACCGCCGGAATCGTTAAGACCGACACAGGGAGCTCCCATTTTCATGGCCTGCTTCATAACGTTGACGATCTTCTCGGCATGTGTTTCCCCGAGCGATCCGCCAATGACGGTGAAGTCCTGCGCATATGCGAATACCAGTCTGCCGTCAATAGTGCCGTATCCGGTAACCACTCCGTCTCCCGGAGCTCTTTTCTCCGCCATGTCGAAGTTGGTGCATCTGTGTGTCATGAATACATCCATTTCGACAAAGCTGTCCTCATCGAAAAGCACGTCCAGTCTTTCTCTGGCCGTCAGCTTTCCTCTCTTATGCTGAGACTCTATCTTTGCTTCGCCGCCGCCCATGGCGATATCGGCTTTTTTCTGCCTCAGCTCTTCAAGCTTGTTCATTGAATTTTCCTCTTTCCTTTACACATACCTCATTTGTCGGATTGTCTTTCCAGTCTGGAAAGTGCAAGTGCGACCGTGAGGCCCGGCAGTACACGGTTGCCGGAGATCTCAGCTCCGAGCACATCGTTGATGCGCTTCAGACGATACTGGACCGTATTGGCATGTATGCCCATGAACTCGGAAGTCTTCGCGCTGTTCATGCCCGCATCGAGTACGAATGTCTCGAGCGTGTCCAGCAGCTGTCTTCCTTTGTTCTCACCTATATCACTGAATCCGTCAAGAAGATCGGTGAAGTCTTTCTTGATGTACCCGCCGCGGAGCTGTATGAAAATACAGTTGCTGACGAGTGCAAGATCATATTTCGTGAATACTCTCTTGTAAGGGAAGACCGCTTCGGTGAAAGCCTGCGCCTCGCTTATCAGGCGGTAACCGTTGTACGCGCCCTCAAGCCCCTTGAGCCCCGTTACATGGAATATCCTTATTGTTCTCTGCTCTTTAAGCCTGCTGAAGAGTTCCAGGCACTCGTTCTTGCCCGAATCGCCTTTCTCTTTTTCTTCACCTTTCCCTCTCAGGATCATGCCGTAAGTATTATTGTCTTCTATTATGCGGATGATGCTGAGATCTTTATATCTGCTGAATTCCTGCATTATCTTGCGTTCGACGTCCTTTTCGACGCCGCGCGCCATGAATACGCTGATGATGTCGGCAGGGTCTACGCCGGCTTCGTCCTTGAGGGCGAATGCCTGCTTGATGTTTCTTCTTCTGAGAGCATTGATGAACTCCGTCTTGGCATCGCGCACCGGTGTGAATTTCCACATTCCCATCGCGAGCTCTATGATCTCCGCGAGTCTGATCATTTCCGCCGAAGAATACTGATCCTTGTTGTCGACAACGAGCATGAAATATTTCGTGCCATTGAGCATCATAGGCCACCAGTAAGTGAGCGTGCCGTCCACATCTATGAGCGTGCCGATCGCGGAATCACTGATCTCCGCCTTTTCGCGCCCGTGCATTACTACATTTTCTATCGTAATGTTGTACTGTGTCTCGACCACGAAAACAGGATTGAATTCCTCCGAAAGAAGAACTACCTGGAAGTCATTGTTGACCGCGGCGCCGCGGACCGCTTCCTGGAATCCCGCATACTTATCGAAGTTGAGCAGATGAATGACCGTGTTCGCAATAAGACGGTTCTCGGACGCCTCGCCGCTGCCATAGAAAAGTTTCGCGGTGACTTCCGTGATCGCATCCGAGATCTTCGGTGCTCTGTCCTTATCCATGACAATAAGCGGAAAATCAAATCTTTCCGCTGTACTGATCACCTTGCTGCCGACCTTCTTCACGATCTCGCCCTCGTGGAACACTACCAGACCGGCATTGCCGCCGGCTGCAAGTTCCTCAATAATGGCGCACTGTTCGAGCTCGCTGTCTCTGACATTGCTGAACGATGTGAAAGTCAACTGATTATTTTCCGTGCAGAAACGCGCGGCTTCTTCTCGGCCCGAAGCCTCCAGAACCGATACCGTCTTGACGGTATTACCGAGATTCGTTTCGCCTGCAAGCACAGTAGCGTCGTCAAACGACCCGAGCTTCAGGCAATCGCTGACTGTTAATTTCATATCCTACCTCTCCGGATCAATCCCTGTCATTACGGCTATCGTCTTTTTTATCCGCCTGATTTTCTTCTTCATCATCATCGGCGTTCAGATAGTCCGTATCATAGACGGAAAGATCTTCTTCCTCTTCGCTTACATCTTCCGGACCGGCCGCGTCATCGCTGCCGCTGTCAGCACTGCTGCCGGCATCGTCTGCGCCCTTGTCCGCGCTGCCTGTTTCTCCGTCTCCGGGCACACTATTCCCGGCGCCGGAGCCTGCTGCGGTCTCGTCCTTGCTTCCTGCTCCGGAGTCTTCTCCCCCGTTCGCAGCAAAAGGATTTCCGAACTCGCCGCTCAGAGGTCCGATGTTTTCGATTTCTCTCTCTGCCATGCGCTCCGCCGCGACTTCCTGCTTCATGATTTTCTTGGATTCAGCAGCTTCCTTCTCGTTTTCTAGGCGGATCTTTTCTTCGCGGACTTCGATATCCGCAGCCAGATCATCGGCAGTCTTTTCTCCGTTGTAGATAGCCTGGAACTGTTCTCCGTCGAGAGTTTCGACCTCAAGCAGAGCCTGTGCTACCAGTTCGAGTTTGTCGCTGTGCGACGACAGTATCTTTTCGCATTCTTCGAATGCGTCTTCTATGATCTTGCGTATCTCCTCATCGATCTCCGAAGCGACTTCTTCAGAATAGTTCTGTCTCGTCGAGAAATCTTTGCCGAGGAATACCTCTTCGCCCGAACTGTAGCAGACCGGTCCGAGCTTCTCGCTGAAGCCGTACTTCGTGACCATGTCGCGCGCAATATCGGTCGCTCTCTGTATATCGTTGCTCGCGCCCGTGCTGATATCATCGAGCGTAAGTTTCTCCGCGACACGTCCGCCGAGCAGATGGATTATCTGTTCCATCATTTCGACCCTGGTCGCGAAATATTTATCTTCCTTCGGCAGCACCATCGTGAATCCGCCCGCGCGGCCTCTCGGCACTATCGTCACCTGATGAACAGGATCGGTGTGCGGCAGAGCAGTCGCAACTACGGCATGACCCGCCTCGTGATAAGCAGTCAGTCTTCTTTCTTCATCGCTTATGACGCGGCTCTTCTTCTCAGGTCCCGCAATCACCTTGGTAATAGCTTCTTCTATTTCATCCATGCGTATGTGTCTGCCGTTTCTTCTCGCCGTGAGAAGTGCGGCTTCGTTGAGCATGTTCTCTATGTCTGCCGGCGTGAAGCCCGGAGTCCTCCTGGCAAGGACCTTCGGATTGACATCGGTATCCAGAGGCTTGTTCCTCGAATGCACGCGGAATATAGCCTCCCTGCCTTTAACGTCAGGAACGCCTATTACTATCTGTCTGTCGAATCTGCCCGGACGCAGCAATGCAGGGTCGAGTACGTCAGGTCTGTTCGTGGCCGCGAGGATGATGATCCCCGAATTCGGCTCGAAACCGTCCATCTCTACCAGCAGCTGGTTCAGCGTCTGTTCTCTTTCATCATGTCCGCCGCCGAGGCCTGCGCCTCTCTTTCTTCCTACAGCATCGATCTCGTCTATGAAGACCATGCACGGCGCATTCTTCTTGGCCTGCTCAAAGAGGTCTCTTACTCTCGATGCGCCGACGCCGACGAACATCTCTACGAACTCGGAACCCGATATCGTAAAGAAAGGTACGCCTGCTTCTCCCGCGGCAGCCTTGGAAATGTATGTCTTTCCTGTGCCCGGAGGCCCGACGAGCAGAATGCCCTTCGGTATTCGCGCGCCGAGCGCGTTGTATCGCTTAGGATGCTGCAGGAAATCGACAACTTCCTTCAGCTCCTCCTTTTCCTCGTCCAGTCCGGCGACATCCTTGAAAGTGATCTTGCGCAGATCGCTGTCCTTCTGGAGCTTCGCCCGGCTCTTCCCGAACTGCATGGCTTTTCCGTTTCCGCCCTGCTGCGCCATCATCATATACCAGAACACTATTAAAATAATGATCATCGCGGCCGTAGGCAGCATCGAAATGTACCACGGCGTCGTCTTCGGCGCCTCATTCTTTACCTTCAGATCCTCGGATGTCATCTGCTTTCTGATATACTCGCTGTTCAGATACTCTATGTCCAGTGCAGAAGACGCATACGTCACATAATTCGTTCCGCCCGCCGTCGTGCCGGTGATCTTCATATCATCTATATCGATCGTCTTGAACTTCGAATCAGCAAGATAAGTCGTGAATTTCGAAAATGAGACATCCTTCGTAGTCTGATCAGGCTGGCGGTTGATGAACCAGGCCATAGCCAGTACGAGAATGAATATTATAAGATAAACTCCTATGTTTTTGGATACTCTTTTCAATTTGTTTCTCCTTCTGGTTGTGTATGCACAACAAAAACTGTTTCCCTCTACAAAACAGATTTTGTTATTTTACCATATGCACACCTGTTTTTCAAGAAGTTGGGCGAATTCTGAACACGATCAGGCGTTTCGTATTTTCTCCGGCCCGGTAACAGCCGCTGTACCTCGGGCGCCTCCCGGTCTTCGCGTCTCCGGGGATCCAGAGCACCTCATGACCGATACACGCCATAACTGCGGCATCGCGCTCCGCCGCCGGCACCTTCATATCCACAAAAAGATCCTGTATCTTTTTTCTCCCTTTCATCCCCGGCAGCTGTATGCGGTCGCCGGTCCGCCTGGTGCGGAACTCGACGGCTCCGTTCAGAGCCTCGTCTTCCGTTATCCCGTGCTCGCCGCACAGAACATCCAGATCGAACGCCGCAGCCGACTTGTCCGCCGCGAATGAATTGCCTTCTTCTATATCTATCTCAAAACCGCACCTGCGGATCTCCTCCGCCTCCGGCGCGCTGCATATTACCTCACCGTACGACACATCGACGCTGTAACCGCCGTGGAACTCCGCTTTCGCCGAAGCTCTTTCACCGCAGATAACGGCATCAGCAATCCGCAGATGCACAGAAGTTATATCCTGTGTCAGCCCCAGCTCTCCGAGCGCGCCGATGATCACGCGGTGCCTCAAGGCGGCCGGTGCTTCCTTTAGAAGACCCCTGTCGAAGACGATAATACCCTCTTCTTTCGCTTTTAAAGCACTCCGGCCGGTTTTTTCCGCTTCCGCTTCCAGGAAATCGCGGTCCTCGCGTGCCGTCGCGGCGAGTCTCGTCAGCGTTCCGGTGATATTCTCATTGAAATTTTCACGAATATACGGCAGCAGCCCCAGCCTTATCTTGTTCCTCGTATACAGCGGTTCGCTGTTCGTCTTGTCGATGCACGGGTCCAGCCCCTTTTCGCCGCAGTAATGCTCGATGTCTTCACGCGCGCAGTCCAGCAGCGGTCTTACGATGTCGAACCCCGCGGGACTTTTCCGGCAGTAATCTATGCCGGCCAGTCCGTCGAGTCCGGTCCCACGCAGGATGCGGAACATGACTGTCTCCGCCTGATCGTTCATGTTGTGCGCCAGGGCGATCTTCACGCCCCGGCATTCCGGGTGGTCCGCACTGTACGCCGCGGCCGCGCGGTCGAACGCGTCATAGCGGATGCGGCGCCCCGCCTCTTCCGACGTCAGCCCCCATTCCTTTGCGCGCTCCTCGCAGTGCTCGACAGTAACGGTGCATTTTATCCCTCGTTCCCGGCAGATATTTTCCACAAATGCCTGATCGTGTTCGGCGGCGCCGGGACGTATCTTATGATTCACATGCACCGTTTCCATAGTGAATCCGATCTCAGCCGCCAGTCCCGTCAGGACATCAAAAAGGCACACGGAATCCGGGCCTCCCGAGAGGCCCAGAACAATGTGCTCGTTTCTGTTTATCGATCCGTGAGTGCGGATCGTTTCATATATAGTTTGTGTTACCTTGTCACGCATCAGTCTATCCCGTAAAATATTTTGGCGTTCCTGAGCGTGATGTCGCATAGATCTTCATAGCTCATTTTTTTGATGACTGCGACCCTGCGTGCCGTATACGCCACGTAATTCGGCTTGTTTCTGTGTTCCCGCTTCGGTTCCGGAGCGAGATACGGAGAATCGGTTTCCACAGTCAGGAACTCGACCGGTATCTGCTCGACGGTCTCGACCGCCTTGCGGTTATTTTTGAATGTGACCGGTCCGCAGATGGATATCGTCGCCCCGAGTTTGACATACTGTTTCGCCATCTCGGCACTGCCGGAAAAGCAGTGTATCAGCACACGCGCATCTCCGTCAGCCTTTTCGAAGCCCTTGACCCCGGGAGTCACTCTCTTCGGGAACCAGCTCTTTCGTTCTTCGCTGAAAGCCTGCTCCTCCTTGAGGATATCCATGCACTCCTGATCCGCCTCGCGGCAGTGTATGACTATCGGCATCCTCAGATCGTTCGCCATGCGTATCTGCTCTCTGAACCATTTCCGCTGATCGTCTCTCGGTGAGAAATCATAATGGAAATCAAGACCGATCTCTCCTATGGCAACCACTTTTTCTTTTTTTGCTATCGACCGCAGCATCGAAAGCTGCAGTGCATCCATGGTCGCCGTGTCGTGCGGATGACATCCGGCAGTCGCATAACACCAGTCGTATTTTGCGGCATGATCCGCCGCAAGCATCGAATCGGCCAGATTGGAACCCGCGTCTATTACATACGCCAGTTCGGGATCGTCTATGACGCCCTGAATAACGGCTTCTCTTTCTGCTTCAGTATAACCGTCGTAATTCAAATGCTCATGAGCATCAAATAACATATTATTAAAAGTCTTCCTTTCGTTATGTGACCGGGTTGCCGTCGTCCGCGACAGTTTCCACAAATTCACATCTTTCTTTTCCGTCAACGATATTGTCTGCAAACAGCAGCATACCGTTGGACTCAACTCCTCTGAATTTTCTCGGAGCGAGGTTCGCCACTACGACGACCTTCTGTCCGATGCATTCCTCAGGCTTGAAATATGCGGCCACTCCCGAAACGATCTGTCTCGTCTCGTCTCCGATCTTTATCTGGAACACGAGCAGTTTGTCGGCGTCAGGGTGCTTTTCGCACTTCACGACCGTGCCGACCTTCAGCTCGATCTTGTCAAAATCATCAAACTGTATTTCAGGCTTGCCGCCCTTCTTGGCAGCATCGAGTTTCTTGCCCGCTTCTTCCTGAGCCTTCAGCTTGGCCATGGCCTTCGCGCGCTGCTCGGCTCCGATGGCTTCGAGCTCGGCAAGCTCTTTGTCGATATCCAGTCTCGGGAATATCGATTCGCCCTTGCAGACCTTGTGTCCCTGCGTCATATCCCACTTGCGCGTGTCTTCCCACGTGTATGTTTCGTCGATGATGCCGAACTGCGTCTTGATCTTGTCCGCTGTATTGTGCATGAACGGGAACAGCAGGATCGAGACGATCCTCATCGTTTCCGCCAGGTTATGCATGACTGTGTCGAGCACTTCCCTGTTGCTCTCGTCTTTCGCGAGCACCCAAGGCTCCGTCTCGTCAATGTACTTGTTCGCGCGTCTGATAACTACCCAGAGTTCCTCAAGCGCAACGTTGAACTGGAACACTTCCATCGCTTCGTCTATCTTCAGCACGGCGCTCGTGGCAGTCGTCTGCAGATCCTCGTCGAATTCGGTGCCCTTGCCGCCTGCAGGAATAACTCCGCCGCAGTACTTCTCGATCATAGCGACAGTACGCGAAACGAGATTTCCGAGGTCGTTCGCCAGGTCGTAGTTGAGTCTCTTGATCATTACTTCATTCGTGAACACGCCGTCCTGTCCGAACGTATACTCGCGGAGCAGGAAATACTTCAGCGCGTCAACGCCGTAACGGTCGATGAGCATTACCGGGTCAACGATGTTGCCCTTCGACTTCGACATCTTGCCGCCGTCGATCAGCAGCCATCCGTGTCCGCGGACGTGCTTCGGCAGAGGCTCACCCATGGACATGAGCATAGCCGGCCAGATTATCGAGTGGAACCTGACGATTTCTTTTCCTACCAGATGATAATCCGCAGGCCACCATTTTTCATATTCAGGGCAGTCCTCATCAGGGAATCCGAGCGTCGTCACATAGTTCGTGAGCGCGTCGAGCCATACATAGATGACATGCTTCTCGTCAAGAGGCACTGGAATGCCCCAGTCGAACGATGTCCTCGAAATGCACAGGTCGTCAAGGCCCTGCTCGATGAATGAGATCATCTCGTTCCTTCTTGATTCAGGCTGCAGGAAGTCAGGATTTTCCTTGAAGTTCTTCAGCAGAGCCGGCGCGTATTTCGACAGCTTGAAGAAGTAAGCTTCCTCGCTGGCTTTCTCGACCGGTCTGCCGCAGTCAGGGCAGCATCCGTCGACCAGCTGGTTCTCAGTCCAGAATGACTCGCACGGTGTGCAGTAAAGTCCTTCGTATCTTCCTTTATA
>JALCRY010000017.1 GCA_022652985.1 Eubacteriaceae bacterium
CGATACTAATAGGTCGAACGCTTGACCAAATGGTTAAAGATAGAATGGTTTAAAAGGTTGCGTAAATATCCTTTTACCTTGGATGTTCAATTTTGAGGGTACAGACCTCATATATGAAGTGCTTATAGCGAGGAGGCTACACCTGTTCCCATCCCGAACACAGAAGTTAAGCTCCTTAGCGCTGATGATACTTGGCTGGCGACGGCCCGGGAAAGTAAGACAGTGCTTCTTAGTAAAAACCGGTTTTCATTGAGAGCCGGTTTTTTATTATCTCTGATTTGCCGTGAGCTTTATATAATGATATACTTTTTGCATGAACGATGATAACAGAAACGAGTTGTGCAAAACAAAATATCCGATAATGCTTGTGCACGGTATAGGTTATACAGATGAAGGCGAGCATGAATACTGGGGAAGGATACCTGAGGTCCTGCGAAGTTACGGGGCAGAGGTCTGTTTCGGCTGTCAGCCGAGTTTCGGTACTGTCAGTGAGAATGCGGCAGTCATTAAAAAAAGCGCACTGAAGGTCATAAGCAGCGGCGCGTCGAAGATCAATTTCATAGCTCATTCGAAAGGCGGGCTCGAGGCCAGATATCTGATAAGCTGTCTTGGCATGGCCGAGCACACTGCGAGCCTTACTACTATAGCTACTCCGCACCGCGGGATCAGATCAATGGATAAGCTTTACAGCAGAGCGTCTCACTCTCTGCATTTCCTGCTTGATCTTTTTAATACAATGCTGCGTGTGGACGGCGGGGTCCCGCCGGAGAATAATAAAGTATATGCGGAACTCAGCGCTGAATATGCGGAGATATTTAATGAGCTGGTCCCGGATGCGGAAGGAGTGTACTATCAGAGTTATGCTTTCGATATGAAGAATTCCCTATCGGATCCGGCGATGGGAATGTTCCACAGGATCATCAGGCGAAACGAGGGCCTCAATGATGGCTTCGTTTCTGTTGATTCCGCAAAATGGGGCAATTTCCGCGGAGTAGTAACGGGTCCCGGAAAGATCGGCGTTTCACATCCGAATGCAGTTGACTCAAGGCAGAGGCCATTGAGAGATCCACGGGGACGTATTTTCGATATAACAGATCTCTATGTGTCGATCGCGTCGGAGTTAAAAGAGATGGGTTTTTGATACTCTATGTGATATAATATATTGATACAAAAAATCGTGATAAAGAAAGGGGATTCCGGCGGTTTGATGACATTTCTGAGATTGATATTCGTATTACTAATATGCGTACCTGTAGGATATCTCGCAGTGTGTCTTATCGTGCGTCTTATCGATCAGCTGTCTTCAGAGGCAAAAGTATCACGTGGAAAAAGTAAAAAGACATATAACAGCAGACGCTTCGGCAGCAATGCCGGAGGATACGGAGCTGATGATTATTATACGACACCTAAGAGCAGCGGTTACAGAGGATATGACAGAGGAGGATTCAGGAAGAAATGAACAATGGCCTTTTCATAACAGTAGAAGGACCCGACGGTTCGGGGAAGACGACGCAGCTTGACTTTATCAGAAAGTATTTTGAGGAAAAAGGAGAGCAGGCTATTTTCACGCGCGAACCCGGGGGGACTCCGATCAGCGAGAAGATCAGAGGAATTATACTGGATAAGAGAAACGAGGGGATGTATCCTCTGACGGAAGCCCTGCTTTATGCTGCATCGCGCGCTCAGCATGTCGCGCAGGTCATAAAACCGGCGCTGGAACACGGAAAGACAGTTGTGTGCGACAGGTATGTGGATTCTTCAATAGCTTATCAGGGCAGCGGAAGAGGACTCGGCGACAGTGTAACGATCATAAATACATTTGCGATAGACGGCTGCATTCCTGATCTGACGATACTTCTGAGGATAGATCCGGAAATCGGAAGAGCCAGGATAACGGGAGCACGCGACAGAATGGAAAGCGAGACGGAAGAGTTTCACCGTCGTGTTTACGAAGGCTATCTGGAACTCGAACGCAGTTATCCTGAACGCATAAAGGGCGTTGACGCCGACCGTCCGGTAGAAGAAATAACGGCTGAGATAGAAAAGTATCTGGACGCGGCATTGGAAAGCAGACATGAGTTTTAAGCAGATAACCGGAAATGATGAGCTTGTCGAAAGACTGAGAAATATTGCGGGATCCGGGCATATTCACAACGGATATATTTTTGAAGGGCCTTGGACGGCGAATAAAAAGCTGGTGGCCGAGTCGTTTGCCAAGGCTATTTTGTGTCCGGTTGAACCCGGTGAGGGGTGCGACAGGTGCAGGATATGCAGGATGATAGATGACGGCAATCACATTGATGTCATGTTTACGGAAGCTGAAAACGCGGAGACGCTGAAGGCAAAACAGAAAGCCGAATTCGGTGAAGAGCCTGTTTTAAACAGCAGGAAGAAAAACTCTGTGAAGAGTGTCCGTGACGGAAATATAGAACTGATCCAGGAGCATCTTGCCAAGGTCCCTATAGAAGGAGACCGTAACATAGCAATAATCAAAGATGCGGATACTGTTACGCCCAGAGCATACGGAAGATTCCTCAAAACGCTGGAGGAACCGCCTGTGGGGACTGTGATCATGCTTCTTTCTGAAAATGTAAAGAATCTGCCGCAGACGATAGTTTCAAGATGTGTAAAGATGAGAGTCCTGCCTTTTGGGGCAAAGCAGAATGCGAAATCTGCCGGACAGGCGGAGAAGCTCGTTTCGCAGATAACATCGGGGGAACCGTATTACTGCATAAAACACACAATAGAAAAGGTGGGCAAGGAAAGAGAAGCGGCTTTTGCTCTGCTGGATTCGATGGAGGAAATCTACAGGAACGACCTCAGCGGCAAAGGCATAATTATGGACAGAGAATATATATATCGCGCTATTGGCATAATCGAAGAAACACGCGACATGATCGCGCGGAAAAGGAATGTGGCATATGCGCTCAAGAGCATGGCTCTTAGAATCGGAGGATAATATCAAATGGTAAATGTAGTCGGCATAAAATTCAGGAACGCGGGGAAAGTGTATTACTTTGATCCGGCGGGATTCGATGTTTCCGCAGGGGACAATGTTATCATCGAGACCGCGCGCGGGATCGAGTTCGGGACGGTGACCATGGAGCAGAGTCAGGTCCATCCGGATGATATCGTACAGCCGCTGAGAAAGATAATCAGGGTCGCTGATGAGAACGATAAGGCGAAATATCTGGAGAATGAAGGCAAAAAAGAGAAAGCTCTGGAAATCTGTGCGGAAAAGATCAAAAAGCACGGACTGGAGATGAAGCTGATTGATGTTGAATATACATTTGACAACAGTAAGGTCATTTTTTATTTCACAGCGGACGGAAGAGTCGATTTCCGAGAGCTGGTAAAAGACCTGGCGAGTGTATTCAGAACAAGGATCGAACTGCGTCAGATCGGCGTGAGAGACAAGGCCAAGATGGTAGGAGGAGTAGGCTGCTGCGGAAGAGAACTGTGCTGCCATCAGTGGATGTGTGATTTCCAGCCTGTGTCGATCAAAATGGCCAAGTGCCAGAATCTGTCACTGAACCCTTCGAAGATCTCAGGCATGTGCGGCAGACTTATGTGCTGCCTGAAATTTGAAAACAGTACGTACCAGGAACTCAAGAAAGGCATGCCGGACAGCGGTGAAACTGTCATGATCCCGGAGGGAAAAGCTATAGTCTGGGAAACAGATATTCTGGAAGGCAAGATAAAGTGCAGACTTATCGAGGAAGATGATAAATCAGACCGGCACGAGCAGAAGCTGAGCACGGAGGTATATGTTTACGGCAAGGAAGATGTAAAGAGGCTTGGAAGGAAAGGTTCCAGAAACAACAAGAAGAATGAGGAAGAGGAGATACCTGAGGAAGTCAAGGAACTCCTGAAGGACTGATATATGGACGAAGGGATTCTCAGGAGCGGTGAATCGCTGGACGATATGGGTTTCGGCGGGATCAGGATCATTCAGAAGCGCGATGAATTCTGCTACGGTGTCGATGCAGTGCTGCTGGCTGACTTTGCCGGCAGGGAGAGGAAGGAACCGGGAAGGATCATAGATCTCGGTGCGGGAACCGGAGCTGTATCGCTTATACTTTCGCATAAATATCCGCAGGCTCATATAGTGGAAGCAGAAATACAGAGAGATTCTGCTGACAGAGCGGTACGCAGCGCAGCGCTGAATATGCTGGACGACCGCATAGAAGTGATCTGCGGCGATATTACTGAACTGCCTGATGATCTGTGCGGGACTTTTGATACGGCCGTATCGAATCCGCCGTATATGGAGAGCGGTGCAGGTCCGGAATCGGGCACCGAGGCGAAAAACATCGCCCGCAGAGAAACGACTGCCGGGCTGATAGATTTTCTGGCGGCCGCAGCTGTTCTTTTAAAGGAAAACGGAAGTTTGTACATGGTTCACCGTCCGTACCGGCTGGCAGATATCATTTCGTTTGCCAGAATTGCCAGGCTGGAACCCAAGGAGATAAGATTCGTGTATCCATTTGAGGGACAGGAGTCGAATATTGTACTGATCCGCTTTGTCAAAGGCGGAGGAAAGGAGCTTCATGTGTGTCCGCCGTTGTATGTGAGAGAGAAAGACGGCCGGTATACTGAAGAAATAGACATTATATATGAAAGAAAGAAATGAAAAAACTGTTGAAATTTTCCATATTTCGGAGGATAATAAATACAGGCACTGATTTCAGGAGGTAGATTTTATGGTAATAACATTCACTCTGAGAGGACTGGGAACTTTCCTGCTGATTGCGGCACTGATCGTTCTGGTAGTATTCCTTATCGTTATGGCTGCCAATCTCATCAAGACTTTGAAACATACTAATAAAGTCATGGACGATGTCGAAGTGATAACGGCGATAGCCAGAAAACGAACAGAGGATGTCGATCAGATGGTTGACGGAATATCGGGTTCTGTAAAGGGAATCACGTCCGCGTTCAAAGGACAGGAGACTCTGATCCAGGCTCTGTCGGCGGTAGCAAAGGCGGTCACCTCAGTGATCGGTATGCTGAAGCATGATTCGGGCAGCGAAGAAGAGTAGGACTGCGCATAAACTTAAATTGACAAAATTGAAAAAATAGGTAATAATTGTATTATATTTCAATTATATCGGAAGGGGTGTGCAAACATGAAAGCAACCGGAATTGTGAGGAAAGTAGATGAACTCGGGCGTATAGTACTTCCAATCGAACTTAGAAGAACGCTCAACATCAAGATAAAAGATCCAATCGAAATTTTTGTTGACGAGGATTATATTGTTCTTAAGAAATATGAGCCTGCATGTGTTTTTTGCGGCAACGCCAAGGATGTTCAGAATCTTTTCGGCAAAAATGTCTGCAAAGACTGCATAGACAAGATCAAGGATTTTTGATCGCAGGATGTTCTGATTATATGAAATTATTCCACAATGAGAGACAGGCTGTCGCCCTGTCTTTCTTTATCTCTGAAAGGCTTATGAATGCATTGTTACGTGTTGAAATGAGTATTGAATTAGTATAAAATAATACTATTGAGTAAATGGAAATTTGGAGGATAATGTGGAAAAATATATTGTAAGAAAGAGCGGTCCGCTGCGTGGTGAAGTGTCCATCAGCGGAGCGAAAAACGCTGTACTGCCTATCATGGCTGCCGCGCTCCTTTCTGACGAGGACTGTGTGATAAACGATGCTCCGGCTCTTCTGGATGTCGATATCCTGTGCCGGCTTCTGGAAACGCTCGGCGCAGTCGTCAAAAAGGATCTCCAAGACAATGTAGTTACTATAAATTCGGCTGATATTTCATCAGTCGAGGCATCTTCAAAACTTGTTAAACAGATGAGGGCTTCGATTCTGGTCATGGGGCCTCTTCTTGCAAGGAAAGGAGAAGCGGTCATTCCGCTTCCGGGAGGATGTGCTATCGGCGACAGGCCGGTGGAACTGCATTTTAAAGGCTTGAGGGCGCTGGGAGCGGATATCAGAGTATCTATAACCGGTATTGTAAAGGCCAAGGCCGAAAAGCTCAGAGGCGCAGATATTTATCTGGATTTTCCGAGCGTCGGCGCGACGGAGAACATCATGATGGCCGCAAGCATGGCAGAAGGTGTTACTATACTGGAAAATGCCGCGCAGGAACCGGAGATCGTGGATCTTGCGAACTTTATGAATAAAATGGGCGCGAAAATCAAAGGTGCGGGTACTGATATTATAAAAATCGAAGGTGTGGAAAGACTTCACGGATGTCAGCATACCGTTATACCTGACCGTATCGAAACCGGAACGTTCATGCTCGCCGCCGCCATCACGCGCGGCTGCATACATATTACTAATGTAGAGCCGGATCACGTGAAGCCGGTCATAGCCAAACTGAGAGAATGCGGAGTCGAGATCATCATGATGGATGACGGATCAATGGTAGTGAAGGCCGATGAAAAACCTTTGACATCGACAGATATAAAAACATTGCCGTATCCGGGTTTCCCTACAGATCTCCAGTCGCCGTTCATGGCGCTTCTGACGACAGTGAACGGGAACAGCGCTGTTATAGAGACCGTATTTGAAAACAGATATATGCATGTCAAAGAGCTCCAGAAAATGGGAGCTAAAATAAAGACCCAGGACAGGTCCGCAACGATAAAAGGCACGAAGAAACTTAAGGGCGCCAGTGTTGTTGCAACAGATCTGAGAGCGGGAGCGGCGATGGTGCTGGCGGGACTGGTAGCCGAAGGCACAACTGAAGTCGCGGAAATACATCACATAGAGAGGGGCTACGAACATTTCGTAGAAAAGATCAGGGGCCTCGGAGGCGACATAGAAAGAGTCGAAGAATAGGAGCAAAAATGGATACCGCAAAGAAAGTAATGATAATAGGTCATAAAAATCCGGACACGGATTCGATCTGTTCTGCGATAGGGCTGGCAGAAATAAAAAACAAACTCGGTGACGGAAATACTTATGTTCCGATGAGAGCCGGTAATATTTCCAGCGAAACGCAGTTCGTTCTGGATCATTTCGGTATTAAGGCGCCGGAGCTGCTGGAGGACATAGGCACTCAGGTCAAGAATATGGAAGTTCATGATTTTGCCGGCGTTTCCGCCGATCTTTCCATAAAGGCGGCGTGGGATCTCATGCAGAAATATGTGTCGCACAATCTGCAGATCGTCGATGACGATGACAATCTGCGCGGCGTTATTGCCGTAAGCGATGTCGCGGAATCGTTCATGTCCGCATATGACAACCGCATCGTGGGCAAGGCCGGAACAAAGTACGGAGCTATTGCCGACACACTCGAAGGCAAAGTCGTTGTCGGAGATCCTGAAAAAGAATTTACCAGAGGCAAGATCCTCGTCGGAGCTGCGCATAAAGACAGAATGGCGGAGTTCATCGATGAGGATGATATGGTGCTCCTGGCAAATCATGACGAGAATCATATTGAAGCTCTCAATCACGGCGCTCAGTGCCTGGTTCTGTGTTTCGGCGCAAAAGCGAGCGATGAAGTGAAGAAGCTGGCGGAAGAAAAGGGTGCTGCTGTTATAGAGACACCGAACGATACATTTACCGTTGCCAGACTCGTCAGCCAGTCGATCCCGGTTTCATATTTTATGAGAAGGGACGATCTGATCACATTTAATATAGAAGACTATACGAGAGATGTTGAAGAAACGATGTCAAAGTCGCGTCATCATGAATATCCGGTTCTGGATGCATCAAATCATTACATCGGTTCGATCTCCAGAAAAGATCTTCTGAATGTCAAGAAGAATAAGGTTATACTCGTGGACCATAACGAAGTTTCTCAGGCAGTCGACAATATCAGCGATGCTGAGATAATGGAGATATACGATCATCATAAAATCGGTTCGGTTGAAACGATCAATCCGGTTATTTTCAGGAATGAACCTGTCGGATGTTCCGGCACTATCATGTATAAGCTGTACAGGGAAAACGGACTGGAACCTTCAAAAGAGACAGCGGGGCTTCTGATGTCGGCTATTATTTCTGATACGCTGATGTTCAGATCACCTACATGCACTCCGACCGACGAAGAGGCGTGCAGATATTTCGCCTCTATATGCGGAGAAGACATCGAACCGTATGCGATCAGCATGTTCAAAGCAGGTTCTGATCTTGCCGGCAAGTCGGCGGCTGAGATATTCCATATGGATTACAAGCAGTTCCCGGTAGGAGGGATCACTTTCGGCGTCGGCCAGGTCAGTGCGATGACGAACGATGAACTCAGCGAGATCAAGAGCATACTGGAACCAACGATGAAGCAGGAATGCGAGGGACAGGGAATACAGATGGTATTCTTTATGCTTACAAATATACTGGATGAGTCGACTGAACTCATGTATTACGGAGAAGGCTCGGATGCGGCGCTTGCACTGGCATTCAAGAGCCAGCCTGAAGGCGGAAGCGTAATGCTGCCGGGCGTTGTCTCCAGAAAGAAACAGCTTATCCCGCCGCTGATGGCCACACTGGGCTGATCACGGATCGGATATAAAGGAGGTAAAAATGAAAGATTTAAAAGGAACAAAAACACTTGAGAATCTGATGGCCGCTTTTTCCGGAGAGTCTGAAGCAAGGAATAAATACACATATTATGCTTCCAAGGCTAAGAAGGATGGATTTGTACAGATCCAGAAAATCTTTGAGGAGACAGCAGGAAACGAGAAAGAGCATGCAGAACTCTGGTTCAAACTTGCGCACGGCATAGGCACTACCGAAGAGAATCTTCTTGATGCAGCTGCAGGCGAGCATTACGAGTGGACAGAAATGTACAAGGGAATGGCTGAAACAGCAAAAGAAGAAGGCTTCCCTGAAATAGCCGCTCAGTTTGAAGGCGTCGCCGCGATTGAAAAAGAGCATGAGGCAAGGTACAGAAAGCTTGCTGAAAATGTTAAATACGAAAAAGTATTTGAGAAGGACGGAGAGGTCCTCTGGCAGTGTTCGAACTGCGGTCACCAGTTCTGGGGCAAAGCGGCTCCTGAAGTGTGCCCGGTATGTGCACATCCAAAAGCTTATTTCCAGGTCAAGGCAGAGAATTATTAGAAACAGGGCAGGTGCTCCTCAGGGGGCGCCTGTTTTTTTGCCGGCAGTTAGTTTAAACTTACTGCAATGTGGTATAGATATAGCACAGAGAGAAAGGAGGACTGATATGGCAGCAACTATCATTGCGGGTGCAGTGATCGCGATATGCGCGGTACTGGCGGTCAATCGGATCAGAAAAAAAGGAACGTGCGGCTGCGGGTGCCGGGATTGTCAGGCAAGATCCTCCTGCCGCTCAAAAAACTCCTTAAATGTTAAATAATTGGTAACTCCAAAAGACACGAAAACCATCTGTTGTATATGGAACAGATGGTTTTCGTATGCTATAATAACGGTATATCAAAAATCGGATATATGCAGGAGAAAAAATAATAATGAGAAAAATCAATGTGCAAGATATTACCAATGCTGTTGCAGAGCTGTGCGAAAAAACCAATCTCACGTTATCGCATGATGTGACAGAAAGAATCCGCGAATGCGCTGAAAACGATTCGTCGGAAAGAGCAAGAGGCATACTGAGCCAGATCGAAGAGAACATCAGGATAGCAGGAGAGGAAGGAATCCCAATGTGTCAGGATACCGGACTTGCCTGTATTTTTATTGAGATAGGGCAGGAATGCATTCTGGAAGGCGGTTTCGTCGGTGATGCGATCAACGAAGGCGTAAGAAAGGGATACACCGAAGGCTATCTCCGCAAGTCGGTCGTACCGGATCCTGTAAGACGCGGAAATACCGGCGATAACACACCGGCGCGCATAATATACGAAATGGTACCGGGTGATCATGTCAAAATTACGATGGCGCCGAAAGGATTCGGTTCGGAAAACATGAGCCGCATAAATATGCTGACTCCGGCCGCAGGAGCTGACGGCATCAAGGATTTTGTTGTCGATGCAGTAAGGCAGGCCGGCGGCAGACCTTGTCCTCCGGTCGTAGTGGGTGTCGGCATCGGAAGCACCTTTGACGGGTGCGCTCTTCTGGCGAAGAAGGCGCTGCTCGTGCCGTTCGATGAAAAGAACGAGGATCCGTTTTATGCAGCCATGGAAGATGAGCTGCTTCAGCGCATCAACAAGCTCGGGATAGGACCGCAGGGGTTCGGCGGAGATACGACAGCTCTTGCTGTAAAGATAAAAACGGCGCCGACGCATATTGCGGGGATGCCTGTTGCAGTCAATATCAACTGTCATGTAAGCAGACATGCTTCGGTCATATTATAGGAGGCAAATGATGCAGAAAAAACTGGATTTTCCATTTACGAAAGATAAACTCAAAGAGTTGCATGCCGGGGACAGTGTGCTTATTACCGGGACGATATACACCGCGCGAGATGAAGCGCACATCCGCATGCTGGAGGAGTATGACAAGGGAAAAGCATTACCGCTGCCTATAGAAAATGCACTGATATATTATGTAGGACCGTCTCCCGCAAAACCGGGACAGGTGATCGGAGCGGCAGGCCCGACTTCCAGCTACAGGATGGATCCGTTTGCACCGAGACTTCTGGAAATGGGAATGGCCGGGATGATCGGCAAGGGACCGAGGTCCAGGGGAGTCGTGGAGGCGATAAAACGCTTCGGAGGCATATATTTTGCGGCTATCGGAGGAGCGGGCGCGCTTATTTCCAAGAGCATAAAAAAAGCCGAACTGATAGCATATGAGGATCTGCAGACTGAAGCGATAAGGAAGCTGGAAGTGGTGGATTTCCCTGCTATTGTTGCAGTGGATCCTGAGGGCAATGATCTCTACGAGGAATAACAGAAAGGAATACGAAATGTATAATATGGATTTTCTGAGGCTGCTTTCAAAGGATTTTCCGAACCGCAAGGCGGCTACAGGCGAAATAATCAACCTGAGAGCTATTCTGGCGCTGCCTAAGGGGACGGAATATTATTTGTCAGATCTTCACGGGGAATATGAAGCATTCCGCCATATGATAACCAGTGCGTCCGGAACGATACGTGCGAAGATAGAGGAGCATTTTGGAGATGAGATGAGCAGGGAGCAGAGAGATAATCTGGCCGCGCTCATATATAATCCGCAGGCGGAGATCGCCCGCCGGAAAGCCGATTCGCCGAATTTTGACCAGTGGTGCCGTGAGACTATATACAGTCTGATCGTGATCTGCCAGTCGGTATCGACAAAGTATACGCGTTCCAAAGTTCGTAAAAGACTTCCTCAGTACTGGGGGTATGCCATGGACGAACTTCTGCACGCCGATGACGAAGCCAATAAATCGCATTACTACAGCGAGATATTCTCCTCGATCATAGAGAGCGGGATGGCGGAGGATTTCATCTGCTCGATGGCGGATACTATTTCCAGTCTGGCAGTGGACAGGCTTCATATCATCGGTGATGTTTTTGACAGAGGATCGCATTCGGACGAAATCATGGATTTTCTGATGAATTATCACGATGTTGATTTCCAGTGGGGAAATCACGATATCCTCTGGATGGGTGCAGCTGCGGGCAGCTGGGCCTGCATGACAAATGTGCTGAGGATCAATGTCAGATATTATAATTTTGATATGCTGGAGATCGGCTACGGCATCAATCTGAGACCGCTGTCGGCGTTTGCGCTGGAAGTCTATGGCGATGATCCGTGTGAGGTATTTATGCCGAAGATAATCGAGACTTCAAAATTCGATCCGGTCGATCCGGAGCTGGCGGCCAAGATGCATAAGGCGATCGCGGTCTGTCAGTTCAAAGTTGAAGGGCAGCGCATCATGGCGCATCCGGAATATCATTTGCAGAACAGAATGATGCTGGACAAGATAGATTATGAAGCAGGGACGATAGAGCTTAACGGCAAGACATATGAACTGAGGGACAAGCATTTCCCGACTATAGATCCGGCTGACCCTTATAAACTGACGCCGGACGAGGAAAGGCTTCTGAGGAATCTGGAGGCATCGGTACTCCGGAGCGAGAAGCTGCAGAAACATATCGGATTCATGATGACGCACGGTTCGCTGTACAAAGTCCTGAACGGGAATCTTATGTATCACGGCTGTATACCTATGGATGATGACGGGAATTTTCTCGAGGTTTCGCTGAACGGCGTTGCTTTCAGCGGAAAGAAGCTGTTCGATTATCTTGATGAGCAGGTGAGGCTTGCGTTCTTCAATCCGAAGAAGTCGGAGGAGACGGGACATTCCGGAGACCTTATGTGGTATCTGTGGCTCGGCGCGCGGTCACCGCTTTTCGGCAAAGATCAGATGACGACGTTCGAAAGACTGTTTATCGAAGACAAGGCGACGCATAAAGAGCATACGACGCCTTATTACAAGCTGATAAATCAGGAACTGATCGTGGATAAGATCCTGAGGGAGTTCGGACTGGATCCGGATACGTCGCATATTATTTCCGGTCATGTACCGGTCAAGATCAAGGACGGAGAGAGCCCTGTGAAAGGCGGAGGAAAGCTGTTCATCATCGACGGCGGCATTTCCAAGGCTTATCAGAAGACGACGGGAATAGCGGGATATACGTTTATTTATAACTCGAGATTCATGGCGCTGGCAGAGCATAAACCGTATGAGCCGCTGCAGAAGGACGGTACACAGGTTTTCCATTCGCCGACTATGAGAACGGTCGAGGTCATGAAGAAACGTATGACTGTAAAGGATACTGACCAGGGAATGGATCTGCAGAGGCAGATCGATGAACTGAGAGAACTGGTTGAGGCCTATAAAGAAGGAAGACTGAAAGAAAAGTACTGATATGGACAAGCATGAACTTTTCACGATAGGACAGATGAGCAAGGTGTCGGGCCTGTCTCCGGATACATTGAGATATTACGATAAAGTCGGTCTGATATGTCCGCAGATCGTAGATAAAGAAACCGGGTACAGATATTACTCGGTGAAACAGGTATGGCTGACAGATATGATCACAATGTTCCGCAGGCTCGACATGTCTATAGAAGAGATCAGGGCCGTTACGGAGGCGCGTAATAACGATGAAGTGACTGAAATGCTGGTGCGGCGGAGGGACGAGGCCAAAAGGCTCAGTCTTTATTATGCCAATGTTGCCGATGACATCGAATGGTATGAGGAGCAGAATGAACTTCTGAACAATACGGAGCCGTCGAATGAAGTGACGGTGAAGCATTACGACAAAGTGCGCGTGATTTTCGGGAGCAGCAGCGGGGAACTTGAGGATTACCATAAAACTCTCGATGAGACGATGGTGAAGTTCCGGAATACATACGGCACGATGCGCAGACATTACAGCTATCTGCTGGATGAGAATGATGTTGCGCAGGGAATATTCCGTAAGACAGCGGAGTATGTAGTTTTCGAAAGATACCAGCCTACTGAAAAGGACGGCGCCGATCTGATGGATATTCCGGGAGGCGAGTACGCCTGCTTCACAGCGGAAGCAGCGGACGGCAGGATCGATTTTTCTCCGCTGACCGGATGGCTGAAGGATAACGGAAGAGAAACGGATCTGTATATAGCGGATGATATCGGTCTGCAGCTTCTGCAGGTCGAGAAGTACCGCATGATCTATAACATACGGGCACACCTGAAAAAATAATTTGCCGATGATATCAAAAAAGTATTGACCTTGGAGCAACTCCAAGGTTTATATTTTTATTCGTAGGATGGATAAAGAAAGGCAGAAAAAACAGATGAGAAAAGATTATGTATCAGTAATATTGGCAATAATTTTTTTCAGCACGCTTGCGCCGATGGTCAAAATTGCAGTCGGCGGTATGGGAAGCATGCAGCTTCTTTGTTTGTCTACAGCTTTCGGAACAGTATTTATGATAGGCATATGTGCCCGCAACAAGCTGGGCAGCGTTGTCAGATCATATAAATTAAAGGACTGGGCGATCATGTCGGGCATGGGACTGCTGGGAGTGTTCCTCACGAGCGGGCTTTATTATTACGGCATCAAAGTGATGAGGGTTCAGGACGCATGCATCATAAATTATCTGTGGCCTATCATGGTAATACTTATGAGTTGTATTTTCCTGAAAGAAAAACTGACGGTGAGAAAAATATTTGCCGCTTTGCTTTCTTTCTTCGCAGTAGTCATCGTGGCTACACAGGGAAATATCACAAGCCTGCATTTCAGCAGTCTGAGCGGTGTGATCAGCTGCATCGGCGGCGCGGTAGCTTATGGAATATTCTGTGCGCTGAATAAAAAGCTGAACTACAACAGCTATATCAGTCTGACTGTATATTATGCGGCAACGGCAATAATGGGGGCAGTAACGGTTCCGTTCCTTGGCGGTTTTTCCTCTTTCGGGGGGACGCAGCTAATCGGCGTGATTCTTATAGGAATTTTCCCGATGTCGCTCGGATATTTCTTCTGGCTGCGGGCACTCGAATACGGCGATACAGCCAAAATTTCGATACTGGCTTATGCTACTCCGTTCGTAACACTGGCGCTGAGTCATTTCCTGCTTGGCGAAACCATTTCGATGTCCTCGCTGATAGGTCTGTTCGTGCTCATTGCAGGCATATTTGTACAGATCAGAGGAAAGGACGAGATTGCAGAGAAAGCCGGCTCTTCGGCGAATGCGGCTGATGTAGCCTGAAAAAATGAAAGATTCTATGCTGCTGTATCAGGGAACGTAATATCCACTGATGCAGCAGTTTTTTATTGACGAACATAAGAACATGGATAGTCATAAAATGTTATCCGTGTTATAATATCAAAGTGTCATTACGACATATACTATGGGTCATTAGCTCAGCCGGATAGAGTAGCGCCCTCCGAAGGCGAAGATCGCGGGTTCGAATCCCGCATGGCTCACCAAAACAATCCGCCCAGCGATTGTAGCAAAGCTACAGAGCTGCAGGCGGATTTTTCGCAAGGGACGCCCAAGAGCAAAGCGATTGGAAAGCGGGCCGAACGTGAAACAATCCGCCCAGCGATTGTAGCAAAGCTACAGAGCTGCAGGCGGATTTTTCGCAAGGGACGCCCAAGAGCAAAGCGATTGGAAAGCGGGCCGAACGTGAAACAATCCGCCCAGTGCTCGCGTGGGTAAATGTCAATTTAATTTTGTACAAAAAGTGGAAAATAAAAATGTACAAAATACATTATTTTAAAAACGGATTATGGATGAATACATGTTTATCTTTCAGCTTGTATGATGTCTGTTCTTATCCGTATTTACATTTGTGCTGTGCTTTTCGTAGCACCTGATGTGTGTTTAAGGCCTTTTTCGAACAATAACGTCATGAAAGTATTAAAATAATTCGACATTAATTTAAATAACATCAGAGAGGCGGAAGATAAATGTTCAAAAAAAAGAGGGGTAATGTTTTAACAAAAATTCTGGTCATGCTGCTGTGTGCAGTCACAGTCATGACATATTCTCTATACGGGATAAATGCGTGTGCGCAGGATACGCAAAGCGTACCGGAGACAGCGAAGGTGACTGCGGAAGAAAGCAGCGGTTCTGACACGTCTGCATCCGGCAGTAGAGAATCAGCCGCAAATGCTGCTGAAAATAAAGTCGGCGGGGAAGAATCCCTGGCAGAGTATGCACAGCCCGTATCAGATTATGATTTCGGCATCAGCGGCACAGAAGATGCGTCGGCGGCAGCAGGGTCAGTATACTCATTTAAAAAAGGAATCAAATGGACACCTTCAGATCCGGCAGAATGGAAAGAGGGGGATCTGTTCCGGCTGACAATAGTAAATGTAGATACGCCTGCAGGGGGTTCATACAAATATAAAAAAGGCGACCAAAACTTTACTCCGTCAGATACGGATGCCGGGCTCATTTATACGATACATTATGAAATACAAAAAAAGCAGAGTGACGGCACCTGGAAATCACCGGCCAAGCAATGCACCGCAGAAAAAAACATTAAAATCAAATCGTCAGTAAAAAAAATCCCGGCGAAGATCAGAAAACCGTATACGGTCTATGCAGCAAAAAAGATGAGCGTCATGAACGAAGATGATGTCCTTAGTTATGCAGAAAACCGAAATGTTGTTACACTTGACACACCGGCGACGGACGAAGGCTTTAAAGACGTGTACGATGACTTCAAATCTGAAGGCGATGTCGAGCATATGTTTATTGTATTCAACAACATAAGCAATCCTCGGTATATTACAGGAAATACATATGTATACCATGAAGACGTGACGGCCAACGATGCCACGGGGCTGGAATTTTCCGGCAGATTTATCATATGGTATAATTTCGGCAGGACATCGTGGAATGCCGGAACTCAGAAAACTTACAGCATCAGCGATCAGTCAGACTGGCCGGACAATCTGAAGAATAAACTTACCTTCAGCACAGATGCGACAAACTTCGAATGCAATTATACCTATTCAGCAGATGATATGACCTGGGCCAATACGCACACTTCCTCAAGCGGCACAGACCCTTATGGATATCAGCTTTCGATCATGCCTATCTTTAATATCAAAAAACTGCCGGCAGACAACGAAGCCAGAGCAAATCTCAGCATTACAGGCAATGGCTGGGTATCGGAAAACGGTGTGCCTATCAGTACCAAAACGATAAAAAACTTCAAAGTGTTCTGCAATACTGACAAGAAAACCGTGGAAATCGCCAGCAAGATAGCCCCGGTCGCAGATGACGGCACTGTCGGCACATATACGAATGACAAAGTTTATCTGAAACCTGGTCAAAAAGGTTCTGTACAGGTTACCTTAAGCAGACCTGTCGGAATATATACCAGCGGCAGATGCAATGTCACATCTGCTGTTCCGGACGGCATGACATATGTGCCGGGCTCGGCGGCTGCGGTTTCATCATCAGGAATACAAACAACCGTAGATGATTCTGCCGGAGCCCCGTCAGTAGATTTCACCAGACTGCCGGTAGGTGAAACAGTAACGGTCACCTATCAGGTCAAGGCGCCTGACAGCGTCACATCATATACCGAATATAAAACAAAAGATACATTGATCAATAAGTACCAGCGCGATCATAAAGGTTTCATATACAATACCGAATATCCCGAGACTGCGGTGTATCCGAACGAAAGCGAGTACACATCTGTCAGACATAATATATTCGCGGTCGGAGCAACGCCTCCTGTAAAAGATGTGTTTGTCAATGATTCCGAGGTCAGCGGAGACGGGCAGACCGTGAATGCCGGAGATGAACTGACCTATAAGATCACATATAAAAACACTACCGGAAATGATGTCAAAGCAGTAATAACGGATGCTCTTCCGGCGAATTGTACTTTCATATCCGCGGATAACGGCGGCTCGGAAAGCGGCGGGAAAGTGATATGGAATGATATCGCGGCGGCAAACGGCGCGTCTGTAACCGTAAGTTTCAAAGTCAGGGTAGATGCCGGCAATGGTACAACTCTGGAGAATACAGCCCGAGTCTATGACGGAGCAAATAATTACAGCACCAACACGACAAAGAATCCTACAGCAGCGGCTCCCGTAAAACCTTCGGCCGGTTCGATAACAGTCACAAAAAATGTCACTTCGCAGGACAACAAAGCGGTCAATGTCAGCGGAACATTCTACTTCACACTTTTCAGCGATGCCGCATGCACGCAAGCAGCAGGCAAGCCACAGACCGTGACAGTCAGTAACGGCGTTTCGGCATCTGCAGTGTTTTCCGGTCTCGCGCAGGGTACATACTACGCTGCAGAAACGAATGCGGACGGAACGAAAGTGGTTACTGTTCCGGAGGATACGGATAACTATACAGGATACGGAGTAGACGGCAATGCGGCAAAGATCACGATATCGGCGAGCAGTCTTACTGGATCAGCTGTGATAACGAATCGCTATTCAGCCAGGAGCGGGAAAACGCCAACGACGCCTAAGACACCGACATCCCCTAAGACACCGATTCCGCTGGTACCTGCTTCGGATAAATCCGCACAGACAGGAGACAGCTTCAAGGCAGGCTTATGGATCATCCTTATGCTCATCGGAGCGGCCGGATGCACAGCCTGTGCGGTTCGGAGAAGAAAAGAAAACTCTGAAGAATAATTATAAACAAACAAAAAAATGAAAGGGCCTGCATCAGCAGGTCCCTTCGTCGTTGTCAGATCGGGGAATTATTTACCGAGTTTTTTATAATCGTCGAAGCAGTCATATGTCGCGAAATAATCTGCGAGAGTCTCGGCACGCCGGATCATTTTGACGGAGCCGTCTTCACACAGAAGCAGTTCTGCGGAACGGAGCCTGCCATTATAATTGTATCCCATGGAAAAACCGTGGGCGCCCGTATCGTGTATAATAAGGTAATCTCCGATATCTATCTTTGGAAGCATACGGTCGATCGCAAATTTATCGCTGTTCTCGCAGAGAGAGCCCACAATATCGTACTTGTGATCGCAGGGGGCATTTTCTTTGCCGGCCACAGTAATATGATGATAAGCCTTGTATATGGCAGGGCGCATAAGGTTGCTGGCGCATGCGTCCACGCCAATGTATTCCTTGTATGTGTGCTTTTCATGAATGGCCTTAGTGACCAGACATCCGTAAGGGCCGGTCATGAAACGCCCCATTTCGGTAAATATAGCGATATTTCCGAGACCGGCCGGCACAAGTACTTCGTTGTAGACTTTTTCCACGCCCTTGCCGATCACGGCAATATCATTGGCCGTCTGATCAGGCCTGTAAGCAATGCCTACGCCGCCCGACAAGTTGATGAACTCGAGTGATATGCCGGTCTTCTCTTTGATCTCCACACACAGTTCGAAGAGAGTCTTCGAAAGTGCCGGGTAGTAATCATTCGTTACTGTATTGCTGACCAGGAATGCATGTATGCCGAAATGCTTTACACCTTTCGACTGCAGTATTTTATATGCCTCAATGATCTGATCTTTGGTCATGCCGTATTTGGCATCTCCGGGATTGTCCATGATGCCGTTTCCGAGTTCATAAACGCCGCCCGGATTATATCTGCAGCTCATTGTTTCCGGAAAAGCACCGACATTTTTTTCAAAATAATCTATGTGGGTGAAATCATCGAGGTTGATGATGGCTCCCATCTTTTTCGCGAGGGCGAACTCTTCGGCAGGCGTATCGTTGGATGAAAACATGATATCTGATCCGGTGAGTCCCGCCGCTTCGGAAAGAAGCAACTCCGCCTCGGACGAGCAGTCTGCGCCGCATCCGTATTCTTTGAGGATCTTCATGATAAACGGATTCGGTTCCGCCTTGACTGCAAAATATTCGCGGAAGCCTTTATTCCACGAAAAAGCCTCCTTCACAGAACGCGCATTTTCTCTGATGCCTTTTTCATCATATAAATGGAACGGCGTCGGATATGTTTTGACGATTTCATTTATCTGATCGAGTGTTACGAATGTATTCTTTTCCACTGTATTGCTCCTTTCAGGGTTATTATACGATGTTACACTAAAACGCGGATTATTTCAACACGGTAAAATGCAGCAGAAACGCGCAGGAGGCGCTTTTGTGTGATAAAGAGCGTTGACCGCATTAAACAAATAAAATATAATGATTTTACTGTTTGTTTATTTCAATCGGGAAATCATATCTAAGAGAGGCAGGAACCGAATGAATACTGAAAAATGCCAAGAATGGGTCGCGAGGGATGCTGCAGTGATCGCGCCCACTTCCCATTTATCATATTATCCGTTTGTGGCGGAGAAAAGTGAAGGAGCTCTTCTTACAGATGCCGACGGCAATGAATTCATCGATTTCCTGTCGGGCGCTTCTTCCCTGAATCTCGGCTCGCGTCAGCCGGATGTCGTTGAAGCCGTTACGGAGCAGCTGCAGAATCACACCCAGTATGCGGCGCCGTATGCATATAATAAACCGATGATAGAATATGCCGAAAGGCTTACATCGGTATTCCCGGGTGAGGGCCCGGCAAAAATATGCTTTGGAAACTGCGGATCCGATGCCAATGATGCCGCGATAAAATTTGCGAGGGCCTATACGGGCAGAAAGAAAATCATCACATTTTTTAACGCGTATCACGGCAATACTTACGGATCATCATCGATGACGACATGTTCCAGCACCATGCATAAAGGCATAGGACCGTTCCTGCCGGAAATATATCATTTCCCGTACTTCACCAACGAAGTGCCTGATGATATCTGCAGAAGTGAATGCCTGAAGGATATGGAATTCGCCTTTGAATCGTATTTGTCGCCTGAAGAGGTGGCCGCTGTCATCATAGAGCCTATCCAGGGAGACGGCGGTATGACGCCGGCGCATCCGATTTTTATGAGCAGACTGTATAAAATGTGCAGAGACAACGGGATACTGTTCATATCGGAAGAAGTCCAGCAGGGATTCTACAGGACCGGGCCGTTCTTTGCGATAGAAAATTATCCGGATATCAAACCGGACTGCATCATCATGGGCAAGTCGCTCGGTGCGGGTTTGGCAGCGGGCGCGATCATGGGGCGGGCCGAGATCATGGATGTCCTGGATCCGCCGGCGCATCTGTTCACATTAAGCGGAAATGCGGTGACAATGGCGGCGGGAATTGCCCAGTTCGACGTTATGCAGACAAAAGAATTCCAGGATCGGCTGCAGTCGAATATCAGGATCTTCCGCAGCAGATGCAGGTGCATAAAGGAAAAATATCCACAGGCAGTAATGTGTGACAGAGGTATAGGCATGTCGGGCGGTCTCGGCATCGGCACTGCCGATGAAGAAGGTATTCTAAAAGCCGATGTGAGCGCGGCCTATAAAATCGTGTACAGGTCATATGAGAACGGTCTGATTATGATCACGCTGGCAGGCAATATTCTCAGGCTGCAGCCGCCGCTCAATATTGAAGAGGAACAGCTTAATAAGGGGTTCGATATAATTGATAGATCTATTGCGGACCTGCTGGCCGGCAATATACCGGATGATGTACTTCGCTTCAGGAAAGGATGGTAGTGCATGATCGGCAGATTGTATGATATTATAAGATATAACCGCTTTCGGATTCATTAATGCAGCGCTGATAACAGGCGTGAGACTGGAGAATAATATGCATAAAAAACTTGAACCATATGTGTCGCTGGTTAATTTCCTGGCAGACTTTCTCGGTTCGAATACGGAGGTCGTATTACATGACCTTACAGACTGGGACAAATCAATAGTTGCTATCAGAAACGGACATATCAGCGGCAGAAAAATCGGTGCTCCGGTAACAGGACTTGCTCTGGACATTGTGAAGAGCGAAATCTATAAGGAGCAGGATTACAAAGTGAATTACAAGGGAATGTCAGCGCACGGATATACAGTTAAATCCGCGACTTATTTCATCAAAGATGAAAAGGGAGTGCTGATAGGACTGATGTGTATAAATATGGACTGCGAGAAACTGACTCAGGCGAGAGAAGTCATCGACTCGATAATCAGGATAGGTGAGGGGGATTTGTCGCTTTCAGCGGCAGAGGAGACATTCAGCCTGGATGTCAACGATCTTGTCAGGAATAATATCGACAGCATCGTTCCGGGCAATCTCGACAGACTCAGAAAGATGAAGAAACGCGAAAAGGTGGAGCTGGTGGCCAAACTTCAGGACATGGGCACTTTCATGGTGAAGGGGACGCTGCCGGAAGTGGCGGAACTTTTGGGCGTATCGGTGCCGACGATGTACAGATATCTTGCCAACGTAAAAAAAGACGGTACCGAATAGTACCGCCTTTTGCTATAGTCTGATCGATCTTCCCAGATCGTCTCTTATTATTTCTGAATTCACTGCGGCGGTCTGGCCGGCGATAATAACCATATCGATGCCTGCAGGAGGCAGTACCGGATCGCTGAAAGTCGAGCAGTCGCGGATCGTCAGGGGATCGAATATTACTGCATCGGCATCGGCGCCCGTATCAAAACGTCCCTTCTTTTTCAGTCCCAGTCTTTCCGCGGGCATGTATGTCATCTTGGAGATCGCATCGTTCATGCTGATCTTTCCGGTGCGGACATATTCCGAAATAAGGCGCGGGAAGGCACCTGCCGCGCGCGGGTGTCCGTGCGGGCCGTCGAGTATGCCGTCGCTGGCGAGCATTACCCGGGAATCAGCTACAGCGATGTCTATATCGTCCTGTTTCATCGTATAGCATACCGTCAGGCATCTGGGAAAATCACGGCGCAGCTCTGCGAATATTTCTTCTGTGCAGCGCATCCCTGTGTATTTTCCCTCGCAGATTTCGCAGACATCATACCCGCACTGGTATCTGTCCTGCCAGCCGATATCGTATGTGCTGGAGCCTATTCTGGTGGAGAACGCATCGTAAGGATAGCAGTCGCACGATATGTCCGTGTCTTTCTGCCTGTATTCGTGTATCTGATCGAGGTACGGTGCCATCTGCCCGAAACCGCCCATGCTTCCTATGTGTGAAAGCTGTATCGGTATATCAAGCGGCGCCGCGGTCCTGACAAGATCCGAAGTCGCTTTAAATACGCCTGCTGCATCGTCAGCTACATGTACAGTGATCATTTTGCCTTTTCCGGAACAGCATGAGGCTGCTTCTTTTACTTCGCTGTACTCGGCGCCCGGCGCATATGAGAGGCCGAATGAGATCCCGGCGCATCCGCGGGCCAGAGCTTCCTTCATCATAGTTTTCATGGCGTCGATCTGCTTCGGTGAGGCGGCGGAATATTTGTCTTTTGCGCCGGCCATTTCCCGGAAAGATTTATGTCCGGCGAACATAAGTATATTTATCGCTGTACCGTCGCGGTCCGCAATATCAAGATAATCAGCCGGATGGAACAGGTTGACGCCGCAGTTTCCGGCTGCCGCGGTGGTGACTCCCATCCGCAGCATGGTCAGAAAAATATTCTGCTGTATTTTCCCGTCGCTGCCGACAGGATCTTCGTGCATATGTATATCAATAAATCCCGGGCATACCACTTTGCCTCTGGCGTTGATGACCGCATCGGCTTCAGGCAGCGTTTTCATCAGGCCGGCTATTTTCCCGTTTTCGATCAGAAGATTGAGCCTGCTGTTGATTTTGTTGGCAGGATCTATTATTGTGCCGTCTTTGATCAAAGTCCTCATTTGCATATCCCCTCTGTAAATATTATGTACATATTATAACCGATGGACTGGTACAATTCATAGTGTTATAATCACGATATGGAAAAGAAATCATTTGCAGCCGTTTTTTTCAGGCTATACGACAGGAAAATTGCATCGGGAGAAATTACTTTCAGCAGAACGGGGATCAACAAGACTGATTTTACGAATCTTTGCATTGATCCTTCTTTTGTGTTTCCGGAAGATGACCTAAGAAGGATATGTGAAAACATGGCACTTACCGAGGAAGAAAAAGTAATGCTCCTGGAAGCGGCCGGCTATGCAGGGTAAAGAGGAACGGCGATGAGACGGGAAAACAATAGAAGAAAAAAGAGCGGAAACAGATTCGTTCTGATAATCGTGCTGCTGGTTCTGGCAGTCACGCTTTTTATGGTACTGAAAATCGGACTTTTGAACAGGGAACCGACGATTTCCTTCAGCAGCGACAAGGCGACTGTATATATCGGGGCGGAGCAGAAACTTAAAGTTTCTTACGATCCTGCTGATAAAGAAAAACCGGCTCTGGAATGGTCGTCGAGCGATACAGATGTGGCGGTGGTGAAAAGCAGCGGCGTCATAGTGCCTAAAGCAAAAGGAACGGCTGATATTACTGCCAGGACAAAGCACGGGCAGAAGATCACCTGCACGGTAACGGTAAAGAAACCTGTCAAGACTGTCTTCCTGACTTTCGATGACGGGCCGAGTGCCAACATCACGCCTAAACTCCTTAAACTGCTGCGCGACAACGACGTGCACGCCACGTTCTTTCTGATAGGGTATGAAGCGAAGGACAACGAGGATCTGGTGAAAGAAGCATATAAAGACGGGAATACGATCGGCATTCATACATATACTCACGAATACACGACTATATACGCCAATGAAGATGCATTCTTTGCTGATTTTGACAAGACGGAAAAGCTGCTGAAAAAGATCACGGGCAAGCAGCCGACGGTCTGCAGGATGCCGGGAGGAAGTGTGAACGGATATTGCTCGCTGTCGCTCTCCAGGACGATCGTGAAAAAATTGCGTGCCCGCGGATATAAATGCACTGACTGGAATGTTTCGTTCGGAGATTCCTCGCTGACCGATACCACGGTAAAAACGATGTATCACAGAGTAGTCAGAGATATCAAACCTTACACATATCCTGTGATCCTCGCTCATGATTCAGAACAGAAAGAGACTTCGTACGAGACGGCGAAGAAACTGATAAAATATTTCAAAGCAAAACATTATGCCTTCAGCACGATAGATAAATATCCTGGTGAGCCTCCGATATTCATACAGTTCTGATCTCCTTGACACGACGCCGCGGTGCAGGTATCATTTATATGATAGTTAAAGTCAACTTTAAATTGGAACAGGGTGAAGAAATATGATGTATTCTATCGGAGAAACGGCGAGACGCATCGGAGTCAATCCGTCTACATTGAGATATTATGACAAGGAAGGCTTGCTGCCTTCGGTACAGCGCAGCAGCGGCGGAGTACGTATGTTTACAGAAAACGATTTTACGTGGCTGCGGCTGATCGGATGCCTGAAAGCCACAGGACTCCCGATCAAAGAAATAAGGCAGTATATTTTGTGGCTGCAGCAGGGAGACGCCACTCTTGAGAAGAGGCGCGACATGTTTTACAAGCAGAAAGCCGCAGTTGAAGAGCAGATGGCGGAACTGCAGAGAGCGCTGGATGCAGTGACATATAAATGCTGGCTTTATGATAAAGCCGTGGAAGCGGGATCGGAGAAGGTTATCCGGAATATCGATCCTGCGGATATACCGGAAGACATCAGAAAACTCAGGACAAACAGCGGGGTATATCAGGACGTCGACGGGCTCAGCTGATGGCGGCGGGCGAAAAATGAGAGGAAAGACCGGTCATGTTTCAAAGAACATCTAAAAATGCAGTAATGGCAAAGCGCCTTTTCGCTTTGCTCATGTGTGTGCTGGTCGTGTTTGCTTTTGCGGCGTGCGGGAGCTCCGATCCGGGCAGCGGTTCTTCGTACGTTTCCACTGAAAGCACGGCGGACGGAAGTCAGTTCAGGTCCAGAGCGCTGCTGGATTCTCATTATGAGAAGCATGTGCAGGACCAGGATGAATTCGGCAGCATCACCAGGGACGAATATCTGAAAATGGCTCAGAATCTGGTTGATCATCCCGGAAAATCTGTACTGACAAAACAGGACAGCGATGGGAACACGCTGTATTATGATAAAGACAACAATACTTTTGCGGTCAAAAGTTCTGACGGTTATATCAGAACATTTTTCAAACCGCAGGACGGGATAGATTATTATGACAGGCAGACATGATGAGGAAAATAAGATGAAAAAATACATATGCCCATGCTGCGGAAATGCAGTGTTTGACGAAGAGCCGCCGGGGACGTTTCAGATATGCCCGGTCTGCGGCTGGGAAGATGACAGGGCGCAGTATCTGGATCCCGATCTGAAGGGCGGCGCCAACAGGATGAGTCTTAACGAAGCCAGGGAGGCTTTTGACGGAAAAAGGAAATGAACAGAGAATATACACATGCTGAACACGGGTTCGGGCCCGTATATAATGAAAAATCAAGAGTCCTGATACTGGGCTCTTTTCCTTCTGTGAAATCGAGAGAGACCGGATTTTATTACGGGCATCTGCGGAACCGGTTCTGGGAGATACTGGCGCTAGTGACAGGAGATCATGTTCCGGACAGTGTCGCCGGGAAACGTGAATATCTGCTGGATCACGGGATAGCCCTGTATGATGTTATCGAAAGCTGCGATGTCATCGGTTCGTCGGACAGCAGTATCAGAAATGTTGTTCCAGCCGATCTCCGAAGCATCATCATGAGTTCTGAAGTCACGGCTGTGTTTACGAACGGCGCACTCGCGGAGAAATATTATGTAAAATATCAGGAAGCGGAAACGAAGATAACTGCGGTATGTCTGCCTTCTACCAGTCCGGCGAATGCGGCGTACAATATAGAGCGTCTATATGAAAAATGGAATATCGTATCGGAACATTTGCATAGAAAAGAGGAAGAAAAATGAAATTACTGATCGTTGTGGATATGCAGAAAGATTTTATCGACGGTGCGCTGGGCACGAAGGAAGCGCAGGCGATAGTAGTGCCTGCCGCACAGAAGATAGCCTGCTGGGGCGGGGATATCATCTGCACGCGCGACACGCACGATGCCGGTTATCTGAAAACACAGGAAGGCCGGAACCTGCCGGTGGAACACTGCATTGAGGGGACCGAGGGCTGGCAGATACAGCCGGTGATCGAGATGGCTGCCAGAGGAAAGAGGGCCGCGATATTAAATAAACCCTCTTTTGGTTCGAAAGAGCTCCCCGAGTATATCGAAGCCCGCTACGGAGACGAACTGGAGTCTGTTGAACTGATCGGATTGTGTACAGATATCTGCGTTATTTCGAATGCCATGATTTTAAAGGCTTTCTTCCCTGAAGTACCTGTTTACGTGGATCCTTCGTGCTGCGCCGGCGTTACACCGGAAAGCCACAGCAATGCACTGGCTGCCATGAAAGCCTGTCAGATATCAGTAGTCGATTGATGTTTGATAATAGTTGATGAATGTTAACCAAATATACTTTGAGTATAAAAATTACAAAAAAACGGCCAATAATGTGTAAATGAAACAATAAAATACTAATATTAAACAAAAAATATCGATATAAATGTTTGCCATAACAATAAAATAATGAAATGGGTAGTACCAATATTTGATTTTTGACGATTGTGCGTTATAATGTAAGTGATTGCAGCGGGCAATCGAAGATTATTCATTTATTTTTATTATTATTTTTTATTATTTTGAAAGGAGAAATTTATGGCAACTTTTATTATCGGACTTGTCATTCTTTTCGGAGGCGGACTTCTGTACGGCAAGTTTACAGAAAAAGTTTTCGGACCTGATGACAGACCTACGCCTGCCATTGAGAAAAATGACGGCAATGAATATGTTCCTATGAAGAAGTTTAAGAACTCGCTTATTGAACTTCTGAATGTAGCAGGCACCGGACCTATTTTCGGACCTATCATGGGCATACTTTTCGGACCTGTCACATTTATTCTTATTCCTCTCGGATGCGTTCTCAGCGGAGCAGTGCATGACTATTTCGCAGGAATGATTTCCATCAGAGAGGGCGGCGCTCAGATGCCGACACTCATCGGACATTATCTTGGGAAAGCAGTCTATCAGGTGTATAATGCATTTCTTTGCATACTGATGCTTCTGGTAGGTGCGGTATTTATCTACACACCTGGCGACATTTTCGTAACAGGCGTACTCGGCAAACAGGCTCTCGTAACCAGCCCGGCATTATGGATCACTTATACTGTAATATTTATCTATTATCTGATCGCGACATTGTTTCCTATCGATAAGATCATCGGCAGGATATATCCTATTTTCGGAGCAATACTTCTGTTCTCTGCAATAGGAATTTTCTGCGGACTGTTCTTCAAACACTATCAGCTCACAAATGTTTCGAGCGCAGTGATGACATGGCACGGGACATATCCTGACGGCATCACGCCGATCATACCGGTATTCTTTGTTACTGTCGCCTGCGGTATTACTTCGGGATTCCATTCGACTCAGGCTACACTGATCGCCAGATCCGTGACGCATGAAAAAGAAGGGAAAATGACATTCTACAACATGATGATCCTCGAAGGATTCATAGCGATGATATGGGCAGCAGCGGCGATGGGAGTATACAACAAGCTCGGCGTTGCCAATGGACTGGCTCTCGGAGCTACAGGCGTAGTCAATTACGTGGCCAAGGATATGCTGGGAACTGTCGGCGGCATGATCGCACTCCTCGGCGTAATAGTACTTCCTATTACTTCCGGCGATACGGCTCTGCGTTCGCTCAGACTGATGCTCGGTGAATATCTGCATATAGATATGACCAAGATGAAGGCTAAGCTCGGTATTGCTATCCCTGTATTCGTACTTGTTGCTGCGATACTGTTCTGGGCTAAGTATTCCCCGACCGGGTTCACGATCCTCTGGAGATACTTCTCCTGGGCAAACCAGACACTGGCGATATTCGCCTTTGCAATGTATACTGTTTATCTATATTCACACAAAAACAGCGCTGCGTGGGTAATGTCGCTTATACCGGGCATGTTCTATGCATTCGTGACATGTGCTTTCATCATGAACGCGCAGATCGGATTCAGGCTTGCCTGGACACCGGCATATATTGTATCGGCTGCGTTCATGATATTCTATGCAGTGATCACTATATACGGCGGCAAGAAGCAGAAGGCTGTCGGCGGTCTGTCGGAAAAGCTTCCTGCATAACAAGGAAATTCACTAGTTGAATAAATAAATGTATTGGAAGGTTCCTTCGCATATGCGGAGGTTCTTTCCTTTATTGGCGATTTTAGGTTGATTATGTATACTGTTTAAATTATAATCGTAAATAATTATTTGTATTTGTACGGAGGCTTAGCAATGGATTATCCTGAAGAATTATTTTATTCGAAATCACATGTATGGGTAAAATTCGAGGACGGCACGACTGCTTCAGTCGGGATCACTGACTATGAGCAGGAGGAGCTCGGCAGGCTCGTGGCCGTTAATCTTCCTGAGGAAGGCGATGTGCTTGATTTTGGAGATGTTTTTGCGGACGTGGAATCAGAGGAGGCATCGGAAGATATCATCAGCCCGTTTTCAGGAACGATCTCAGAGGTCAATTCAGACCTTCTGGATTCGCCGGACATGATAAATGCCGAGCCTTATGAAGCCTGGATCGCGGTTTTCACTGATATAAGCGACAGAGATGATCTTATGGATTCGGAAGAGTACGCCGCCTTTGTGGAAAAGGAAAACGAGTGATCTGTATTTGACGGTCATTATAAGTTATGTTAAAATAAATGGCAACGGAGGTCAGGAAGGCCTTCAAAGTGTCCAAGATTAAAATAATATCAAGGGAAGAACCCGGATTCGATATCAAAGCGATAAGAATATCGCAGGCATATCGGTTTCCGGTTTTTTGTTTTTGTAAAGAGAGGCAGTAATGCATATACCTGATAATTATCTTAGTCCGTCTACGTGTGTAGCCATGACGGCAGCTATGGCGCCTGTATGGGCGGTATCGATTAAAAAAGTGAAAAACGAAGTAAGCAGATCGAAGATGCCGCTTCTCGGCATAGGAGCAGCCTTCTCGTTTCTGATGATGATGTTCAATATTCCTCTTCCGGGAGGGACCACGGGACATGCAGTAGGCGGCACTCTGCTGGGTGCTTTGCTCGGGCCGTGGGCGGCCTGTATTGCCGTGTCTGTCGCCTTGCTGCTGCAGGCACTGCTGTTCGGTGACGGAGGAATACTGGCTTTTGGCGCGAATGCGTTCAATATGGCGTTTGTCCTGCCTTTCACGGGATACTTTATATATAAGCTGATCAAAGACAGGACGAAATCTCAGACCGGAGAATATATCGCACTGGGAGCCGGCGCGTACTGCGGGATAAATTTTGCGGCGTTGTTTGCGGCGGTTGAATTCGGCATACAGCCTCTGCTGTTCCATAATGCCGCCGGTCAGGCTCTGTACTGTCCGTACCCGCTTTCGGTCTCTGTACCCGCCATGACGATACCGCATCTTCTTGTGGCAGGACCTGCAGAGGTGGTTTTCACGATCGTTATCTTTGCTTTTGTCTGTAAAACTTCTCCGGGAACTGTTTATGAGGGAAAGAAGCTCAGTTTCAAACCTCTGGCGGTCCTGGCAGCTGTCCTCGTCTGTCTGACTCCGCTGGGACTTCTGGCTGCAGGTACAGCCTGGGGAGAATGGGGGACGGATGAAATAAGCAAAGTAATGAGCGGCGGCGCCGCTCTCGGATATACCCCGGGCGGCATGAGCGGAGGATTCAGCTGGAGCGCCGTAATGCCGGATTATGCGGTAAGCGGTATGCCTGAGGCTGTCGGGTATATATTATCCGCGGCTGCAGGTACGGCGATACTTGTGATCATATTCAAACTTATTTCGAGCATGAAGAAAGGTGACAATGGAAAAAACAATAGCGCGGCCTGACAGGACCGCGATGCCGGAATGGCTTATGGACGAAGATGAATACGTGCCGCAGAGCGGCGGAGATACATTTATTAATAAGAGCATCCTCGCTGTGCTGGGTGTGATATCGAGAGTAAGGAACCAGAGTATGACAGAAGACTCCGCGAATAGTGCGGGAGCTGCTGTCAAACTTCTGGGAACGCTTCTTACTGTGCTGTATATTGCGGTCACAAAACAGCCGTCATTTTTGAAATTTGTGCTTGTATATGAACTTATCGTTCTGTGTCTGATGAAGCCCGAGATAATAAAAAAGATCCTGAAAGTGAGTGCAGCGGCAGCCTCGCTTACGTTCATCGTGATGCTTCCGGCTCTGCTGTGGGGAAATACATATAGCTGCCTGACGATAACATCGAAAGTGTTTCTGACGATCACTGCGGTCAATATGATGTCTTTTACTACTAAATGGAACGGCATCACCAGCGCTCTCAAGAAAGTCCACTGTCCGGATATGTTTATCTTTGTGCTGGACATCACTATCAAGTACATTGTTATGCTGGGAGATCTTGTGCTTAATATGCTGTATGCGCTGAGACTGCGTTCAGTCGGAAGAGACCGCAGCAAATATGGTTCGCTGGCGGGCGTTGCCGGGACTGCGTACATAAAGTCGCAGGAAATGGCTGTGGAAATGTATCACGCAATGGAGTGCAGGGGATTCGACGGAGAATATAAGGCAGTCGTAAGGAGCAGATTTACGAAAGGGGATGCATTCAGTCTCCTCATCTATGCAGGATTGACTGCTCTGTTCGTATTCTACGCGATGATGTAAGGAGCAGGTATGGGCAATATCGAATTATTCGGCACAGAAGCCGTGGAACTGAACAATATATGTTACGCGTATGAAGGGAACACGGCGCTCGACAACATCACCCTTAGGATCAGAAAAGGCGAAGCCGTTGCGTTTATGGGACCGAACGGAAGCGGGAAGTCAACGCTCCTGAAAATAATCAACGGTCTTATTTTTCCTGATTCCGGTTCGTATCTTTTCTGCGGAGACGAAGTAACGGAAAAGAAGATGAAGGATTCCGCCTATGCCAAATCGCTGCATAAGCGCATAGGTTTTATCTTTCAGAATTCGGATGCGCAGCTTTTCAACACGACGGTTTATGATGAAATCGCTTTCGGACCGAGGCAGATGGGCATGGACGAGGAAGCGGTGCGGCAAAGAACGGAAGACTGTATTTCCATGCTGGGAATAGAACATCTGAGAGAGCGCTCTCCTTATCATCTGAGCGGAGGGGAAAAACATAAAGCGGCGATAGCTTCCGTGCTGGCGCTGAATCCCGAACTGCTCGTACTGGACGAACCGATGATCGGGCTGGATCCCAGATCGCAGCGGTGGCTTGTCGATTTCCTGGCGCAGATGAATGAAGCAGGAAAAACAATCATTACTTCCACGCATAATCTTGATCTTGTGCAGGAGGTGTCCGACAGGGCGATACTTTTCGGCGAGGAGCATAAAATACTTGCGGATGAAAAAACGGCCGACATACTGGGAAATCAGCCGCTTCTTGTAAGTGCGAATCTCGTTGATGAATACTATCATGTGCATCATGACAACGGGCACGTGCATTTCCACGATCACGAATGAATTTGGAGCGTGGATAAATATCTTCTGAGATAACCTGTAAAGAGGTCGATGGCTTCTTTCTGAGTTGTCCGCGGATTTTTATGGACCATCAGACAGCTGACGCGTTTCGGCGGCGCATCGGACATCTGATAAATATTTATATCAGTAAGTCCTGCAAAATGAGCAGCTACTGTTTCGGGTACGATTGCCCAGGTATCTTCTTCGTCAAGGAAATCCACTATCATAGACATTCTGTTTACGCGGACATGAGGCGAAAACGGATGTATTTTTAATGTTTCGCGCCATCTCATATATTCGCGTCCCCACATGAGGACGATTTCTTTTTCCGGATCCATGGTGTCCGCGGATAGTTTTTTGCCTTCGTCCGCCAGGACGCTTTTGGAGATGATCACATGATGTTCGGTCAGGATAGGGGTTATGTCGACCTGTGTACTGTTGATAACATTCAGAAGGAGGCCGGCATCCGCCTCGCGTTTTTCTATAAGATCGAAGATCTCTTCTGAATCCAGTGTACGGATGTCAAGATCTATACCGGGTTCCTGAGAGGCGATGAATTTGAAAAGAGGCATGTAGGTGGCAAGACTGTCATTGCAGGCTATTGTCATGCTCATGCGTCCGGATTTGTTTTTCAGTTCTTCGGTTTCCTGACAGAGTGCCGCCCACCTTTCGGCAATATCTATAAACTGGTTGCCATAATGGGTGAGTTCGATATTTTTGAAACCTTTTCGTCTTTCGACAAGAGTTACGCCTACCTCGCTCTCAAGCGACTTCAGCCTCTGACTGACAGCCGCCTGTGAAAGGAAAAGCTTTTCCGCCGCCTTGGAAATGCTTCTTGTTTCGACTATGGCCAGAAAAGTCGATACATCTTCCTGTTTCATAATAACCTCCGTTCGTGTTACTGTAAAATAATTATATATGCATATATAAGTTAAATCAATATTAAATACGACTAATATTTGTTATTAGGATAAGTCCTTTTTTGGTATTATATATGTGCAGTAAATGATGACAATGTAATGAGATGATTACCAAAAAATACATTACATAGGGGGAAGCGCTTCTTTTTAAGAAGCGTTTTTTCTTGTATTGACATATCAGCACCGGGGAATATAATTAAAGCAAAGATAGTTCGCGAGTGAACTGTTCACAGATAAACTAATATTTCAAGGAGGCAGTCATGTTGAAATACGTTGTAGCATTCAGCAGCAAAACAGGAAACACCAAAGCCATTGCCGGCAGGATATTTGATGCGCTGCCTGTAAGTGCTGAAGAGAAGGAAATCGTTGATATCGGAGAATCGGGATTCCTGATGGACGCCGAAACATATTTTATCGGATTCCCTGTTCACAGGATGACGTGCGGAATGGACGTGATCGACAGTTTGGCAGATCTGCACGAAGTATCGATAGCTCTTTTCGCGACGTGCGGAGCCGAGCCGACAGAATCATACAAAAAGGAAATCGAGCAGAATGTCAGAGCCTGGGTCGAGGACGATAATGAATATCTCGGATTTTTCCTCTGTCAGGGCAGGATGCAGGATGAAATCAGGGAACGCTATGATTCCCTCCGCAATGATGAGAATATGGATGCCATAGAAAAGATGATCGAAAATTTCGATGAAGCGCTGAGCCATCCTGACGAACTGGATCTCGCAGATGCATCATTCTTTGCCAAGACTCTGGCAAAGGGAAAGGATGTGAAGGATGGAGAGTAATTCTCTTACCGATGTGAATCTCAATGTTCTCTTTACAGGACAGCAGTTCAGAAAGCTTTATGAAAGGATGACGAACGAGGTATCGGCAAGATACGGCCTGGCCCGTATGGAACTCGATATACTGATGTTCCTGGCGGAGAATCCGGATCTTGATACGGCCCGGGATATTGTCGAGCTCAAGTATCTCGCCAAGTCCGGGATATCAAAAGCTATTGATGTCCTCGTAAAGAGGGGATACCTCGATGTAGTCCAGGATCCGGATGACAGGCGCGTGTTCCATCTGCAGCTGAAAGAAGCCGCGGAAGCGGTCATAGATGCCATGACAGATGTTCAGGGAAAACTGGCCGATATTATTTTCAGCGGCATTACGCCTGATGAGATCAAAGTCCTCAGGAATCTGTCCGCGAGGATATCCTTCAACATTAACAGGGAACTGGCGGAGTCCAGATGATCTACTGATATTTGTACATCCGTCCGATTATCCAGTCTATGAAGCGGCAGATGAAATTGCCGTAATACTTGTTTACATGAGCGAGCTGTTCGGGAATATTGATCCCCTGCGGGCATCTCGGCAGGCAGCGTCCGCAGCGGACGCATTTGTCGGCACCTGATTTTTTGCTGCGCAGAACGGTACACATGATATATGCTTTATATCCCTGATAATAGTTGTCGGTATGGCCGATATTATATGCATTGAAGCATCCGGGTATATCGACGTCGCTGGCGCACGGCATGCAGTATCCGCATCCTGTGCACGGAACTTTCATTTTCTCGTTAATAATATCTCTTATTTCGCGGAGAAATTCGTGGTCGTCTTCAGTAAGCTCGCCGATGCGGGCAGTATTTGCGATCCTGAGGTTTTCCTCCAGCATGGTGATAGAATTCATGCCCGAGAGCACTACCGTAACTTCCGGCTGACTGTAAAGCCAGCGGAAAGCCCATTCCGCCGGAGAAATATCAGGTGCGTATTTTTTGAATTCGGCTGCCGCTTTTTTCGGCAGATGTGACACCAGTCTTCCTCCGCGCAGAGGTTCCATGATAATGACCGGAATGTTCCTGGCAGCAGCGTACTGCAGCCCCGTGCGTCCGGCCTGCGTATTTTCGTCCATATAATTATATTGTATCTGGCAGAAATCCCAGTTGTAGCAGTCGAGGACCTGACAGAAAGAGACACTGTTCCCATGATAAGAAAAACCGATTTTTCCGATTTGCCCGGCAGCTTTCTTTTCTTCTATCCATTCTTCTATGCCCATTTTTTTCAGTCTGTTCCAGACATCGGTATCCGGCAGCATGTGCATCAGATAATAGTCGATGTGATCGGTTTTCAGGCGTTCGAGCTCGGTGTTGAAATACTTGTCAAGCTCTTCGCGGCTCTTGATGAGGTAATGCGGGAGCTTGGTCGCGATATTGATCTTGTCGCGGCAGCCTATGCGTTCGATGATCGTGCCGAGAGCTTCTTCTATTCCGGGATAGGTATATGCCGCGTCAAAATAATTGACGCCCGAATCCACTGCACGCCTTATTTCGCGTTCAGTTTCCGCCAAATCGACTTTTGTGCCGTTTTTGGGAAAACGCATGCATCCGAACCCGAGAATTGAGAGAGGACTGTGGTTTGCGACTTGTCTGTACTGCATAATTACCTCCGAATTAAATAGATTTTCTAAAAATTATTAAAATGATTATATCATAAAACTCGAAAAAAACAGCCGGATAGGGTATAATATACGGCATGAATGTCAATAATACTGCTGAAAAACAATATAACAAACAGAATAACAAGCAGAAGAAGGATAATATCCTGCTTATAGAAAAAGGAAAAAGAGGATTCTGGAAAGTAGTATTCGGTCGAACGATGATCATGGCGGTTTTCTGCCTCGCGCAGATACTCGCATTTTTCCTGCTGTCCGCATACGTTACGAGATTTTTCCCTGCATATACCGTGCTGGGTTTCCACGCCGGACTGGCCCTGATCCTGGCCCTGTTTATCATCAACAGGCCGGGAAACCCGTCGTATAAGATATCCTGGCTCGTACTGATCCTGGCTTTCCCGATATTCGGGATCCTGATGTATTTTTTCACCAGGATGCAGCTCGGCAACAGGATAATAAGGTCGCGGCTGAGAGAGATCCTCGATAAAACGCGGGGATACCTGAATCAGAACGAAATAGCGAATGCCGGGCTCAAGAAGAAAGATCCGGCGAGCGGCGGGCTTTCGGATTATCTTTATAAAAGCAGCTGTCTGCCTACTTATGCCAATAATTCGGTAAAATATTTTCCTCTGGGAGAAGATAAATTTGAGGAGCTCGTAAAACAGCTCAAGACGGCAAAAAAATATATTTTCATGGAATATTTTATCGTTGAAGAAGGTCTGATGTGGGGAACGATACTGAAGATACTGGAGGACAAGGTACAGGAAGGCGTGGAAGTGCGCTTCATGTACGACGGCATGAATGCGATGGCCAGGGTGCCGTATAATTACTACAAGAAGATTCGCGCGCTCGGGATACAATGCAAAGTCTTTTCGCCGATACATCCTGTCCTGTCAACGCATTACAACAACAGAGACCACAGAAAGATCTGCGTCATAGACGGCAAGACGGCGTTTACCGGCGGGATCAATCTGTCGGATGAATATATCAACAAAAAGGAAATGTTCGGGCACTGGAAAGATGTGGGGGTAATGATCCAGGGCAGCGCAGTGAAGTCGTTCACGCTTATGTTCCTGCAGATGTGGGACGTAGGCGGCGAAGAGGAGACTGACTATCAGAAGTATCTCATTCCCGGAGACTATCTGCCGGAAGAATTGGCCGCGATGAACCGCGAAACAGGATATGTGATACCGTATTGTGATATACCGCTCGATGATGAGGACGTAGCGCAGAATGTATATCTGAAGATCATCAATGACGCCAGGCAGTATGTCCATATCATGACTCCGTATCTTGTGCTGGATTATGAGACGAAGGATGCGCTGAAGTTCGCCGCCGAAAGGGGCGTTGATGTGGCGATAGTCCTGCCGCATATACCGGACAAGAAATATGCTTTTGCCCTGGCGAAAAGTAATTATGCAGAACTGATAAAGTCAGGCGTGAAGATCTATGAATACACGCCGGGCTTCGTGCATGCGAAACTGATGGTCAGCGACAACAGGAAAGCGGCGGTCGGTTCCGTGAACCTCGATTTCCGTAGTTTCTATCTGCATTATGAGTGCGGACTGTACATGTATGATGTGGGAGAAGTCGGCCGGATCGAAGATGATTTCCTGATGACGAAGTCGAAGAGTCAGCTGGAAACGCTGGAAGACGTAAAAAACAGATCTTTGTTTATGAAAGTAAGCGGGTTCCTGATGAAGGTCATGGCGCCGCTTATATAGAATTTGTTGGAGGGAGCCGCAATGACGGGATGTACAGCAGACAGTGACAAAGCCTATGAAAAAGTAGTGCGGTATATAAAAAATAAAATAATAGCAGGAGAACTGAAGCTTGGTTCAAAGCTTCCGCCGGAAAGAAACATAGCGGAGGAGCTCGGGCTCAGCAGGAATTCCGTGCGCGAAGGCATACATATGCTCAAGATAATGGGATTCGTTTCCAGCCAGCAGGGCGCAGGAAATTATGTTGCCTGCAATCTTGAAGAAAACATCACCGAGTCGCTTTCTATAATGTTTACCCTCAATAAAATGGATTACATGCAGCTGAATGACCTCAGGCTGGCGCTGGAGTCGGAAGCCTTTACTCTGGCCGTAGATAATATTACCGATGAAGAGATCACCGCTATGAAGGGCTATATCGAAAAGCTGGAAGAAAATATCAGTGAAGAGGAAAACGTGCAGTGGGACAAGAAAATACATTTTGCCCTGGCGGATGCCTCAAAAAATATGATGATCCAGAGTATCCTGAGTTCTCTCTCTGATGTCTTCGACATGTTCATGCTGGAGATGAGGAAAGAAGTTCTGAAAGGCCCTGACAGGGAACATCTTCAGGAAGCGCACAGGGACATAGTAGCCTGCCTGGCGGCCAGGGATAAAAAAGGAGGGCGCGATGCCATACGCAGACATTTCACATATATTCGTCATGCCCTCGAAGCAACTGAACGGAAAAAAGAAGGGTGATCAGAAAGATATTTCGGAACGCTGACGACCTTTATAAACAGAAAGTCTTTCAAAGCCTGCGGAACGTAATATGTCGCGGGCTTTGCCGAATTCTAGAGCGATCTGTTCCGGTTTATGGGCGTCTGAGCTTATGGTAACGTTTCTGCCTCCGAGGTCGCGGTAAAGCAGGAGGATCTCCTTCGAAGCGTGGGTGCGTTCACCCATCCCGTATCTGAAGCTGGAAGTGTTGAGCTCGATTGATTTGTCTTCATTTATCAGGATCTTCAGTATCTCCGCTATAAGGTCGCGCACTCCGGAATAATCAGGTTTAAAATCCAGATATCTATCTATGATATTGAAATGTCCGAGAATGTCGAAATCATCGTACGAACTGAGACAGTCGTACATGATGCCGTAGAAACGGGGAATGATCTCCTCCTTTTCCATCCCTGCGAAATTGCGCCGGTCCAGGTCGTATCCGTTGAAAGCGTGAAATGAACCGATCACAACATCATAGGGAAACATTTCGGCGGTGTCTCTGCACTTCACTAATGTATCGCCGGGCAGTATGCCAATTTCTATGCCTTTGATAAGTTCTATCTTATCTTTGAAGCGGTCCTCGTTTTCACACAGGGCCTGCCAGTAATTGTCGAAATCAAGGTCGAAGGTCCATTCGTCGTCGGGAAAGTCGGGGTCGTAGTGATCTGTGACTGCCAGCTGTTCCAGCCCCAGCTGATATGCTTTTTCCAGCATCTGCTCCATGGGCGCTTCCGAGTCTTCTGAAAATGATGTATGTGTATGATAATCGTTCATATTGTTATGATCTCCTTTCCAAACAGTATATCACAGAAAAGTAATTGAGTATGAGCCCCTTTTCTGATAAACTTGTACCCGAGGTGGAATATGGATAACAGAATAGTTATAATCGACGGCAACAGCCTGATGAACAGGGCTTATTATGCCATGCAGAAACCTATGATCACAAAGGACGGACTGTATACTCAGGGAGTGTACGGTTTTCTTAATATGCTGAACAAGATAGAAAATGACTACGAGCCGGATCATATAGCGGTATGCTTCGATCTCAAGGCGCCGACATTCAGACATAAGGAATATGCTGAATATAAGGCGGGGAGAAAGAAAATGCCGCCGGAGCTCGCGATGGAGCTGCCGGTCATAAAAGATGTGCTGACGGCCATGAATATCAAGATCGTGGAGATGGAGGGATTCGAAGCGGACGATCTCATCGGCACGATCGCCAGAGAGGCGGAGGAGCACGGACTGTCGCCGCTGATAATAACCGGCGACAAGGATGAATTCCAGCTGGCTACAGATACTACGCAGGTCATATTCACCAAGCGCGGCGTTTCGCAGTTTGAGCTTTATGACCGGGCGAGGATGATAGAGGAATACGGATTCACGCCGACGCAGTTTATCGACTATAAAGGACTGATGGGCGATGTGTCAGACAACATCCCGGGAGTCCCGGGCGTCGGACCGAAGACAGCCGGCAGGCTCATAGTCGAATACGGCAGCGTTGAAGGCGTGCTGGAAAACATCGACAAGCTGAAAAAAGGCAAGATGAGGGACAATATCGAGGAGAATGCCCAGCAGGCGCTCATGAGCAAACGCCTGGCCACTATCAATGTAAATGTCCCGATAGAGATCGATTTTGCTGAATACAAAAAAGAAGAGCCGGATATGAAAGCTCTTACTGAGATATACAGGAAGCTGGAATTCAATTCATTCCTGAGAAAGCTCGGTTCCCGGGCCGGTGTCAAAGCCGCGGCCGCAGCTTCGAAAAAGGTCGTTGAAGAGGCTGATACCCATATGGTCACAGACGCGGACGGACTGGCGGAATTCCTGGGCAGACTCGCGGCAGGCGCGGAGATAACCCTGAAAATATTCGGTGACGCAGATCACCGCGATTCTCCGGTGCTGACGGGGGCATCGGTTCTTTGCGGCCGGGAATATTACTACATCGACTTCGGCGGGAAGCGCGCGGCTGAACCGGGGCTGCACAGGACGCTGGCTGCAGCGGTAACACAGAAAGAACTGCGGGTGACCGGCCACGACCTCATATATGATTACTACATGCTCATGTGCTGCGGTGCGGAAAGGATCATTACTGCATTCGACACTTCGGTCGCGAAGTATGTACTTGATTCCGGCAGAAGCAATTACAGTCTCACCGTTCTGGCAGAAGAATATTTCGGTGAAGCGATAGAGACGCAGAAGGACTTTCTCGAGGCCGGCGGACAGATCGATATGTTTACGGATATGAGGCCTAAATTCAGCAGCTACGGGCTCAGGTGGTGCCTGCTGGTCACAAGACTGGCGGAAGCCGAAAAAGCCGAGATAGAGAACGAGGACCTCGGGACTGTGCTCTATGATGTGGAATTTCCACTGGCCGAAGTAATGGCCTATATGGAGTATATAGGATTTACGGTGGACCGCGGCACTCTGAAAGAGATCGGCGGCGCGATAGGCGGCACGATCGATGATCTGACGGCGGATATTTATGAACTGGCCGGCGAAGAGTTCAATATCAATTCGACTAAGCAGCTCGGACCGATACTTTTCGAAAAGCTGGGGATACCTGCAGGCAAGAAGACCAAAACAGGTTATTCGACAAACGCGGAGACGCTGGAAAAGCGCGCGGATGATCATCCTATAATACCGAAGATCCTGGAATACAGGACACTGACAAAACTTAAGGGAACGTATATAGACGGGCTTATTCCGCTGATCGCCAGGGACGGAAAAATACATGCGCATTTCAATCAGACTGTTGCGGCGACTGGCAGGATAAGCAGTTCCGACCCGAACCTGCAGAACAT